>VBPP01000160.1 GCA_005877365.1 Nitrososphaerota archaeon | reverse complement strand
ATGCGGTACTCTCAACCCTAGAAGGAATAGAATTCTTCATGCGCAACGAGGTGACTCCTAAGTTTGACAACTGGGCCGTTGAACCCCTTGTCCTGGTTCGGGAAGAACCGATCAAAGGTTCTGCCGCTGGAGTATTTCATAGAACTCTACGCGGGATATTACGATCTAAAGAGAAAGTATGGTCTGCCCTGGCCACAAGGTCTGGGGGAGGCGGGTCCAGGCAAGTGTATAGTCCCTGCTACTGCATTCATGGACATTGGTAACTGAAAACAGAAACCACTGCTATTCAAGGGATCCGAACCTCAGCATACTGACTCAAATTCTGCCCCTGCGCCTACCTGCTGACGACTAGAGCGAAGGAAATGAGCATCAACATCACTGTGTAGACGACGACCGTTCCCTGGATCGACTTCATGAACTCCGCAGGGGAGCCGAAGTACTTCGCCGATAACCGGATGGCCCATATGCCAGCAGGTAACGTCGCGAGGGATATCAGTGCCAGTGGTGGTAGAGCATTGATGAAGAAGGCGACGAGTAGCGACGCGTAGGCAAGGATGATCGACAGCTGGTGAACTCTCGCGGCCCTCCTCTGCCCCATTCTGACTACCAGGTTCATCTTACCCACCAAGCTATCTCCGTGGTATTGTGGAATCTCGTTTGATAGAACCACCCCGAACACGAGGAATGCTGGCACAAGGGAGAGGAGAATGGGTTGGGTGTCCAGCCTTGAAGTCTGGATGTAGTAAGACCCAATGGTCATGAACGGTCCGTAGGCAAGTGCTATCACGGATTCTCCGACCCCTCGGTAGGCCCACTTTATCGGTGGCCCGACATAGAAGATGGCCGCCTGTAGGCCATATGCGGCTATCACGAGTATCAGGGCCCCCGCTAGTGAGGCCAGGTAGATTCCGGTCGTCACGAAGACCGCGAAACCGAACGAACCCAGGACAAAGGTCGAGACGGGCTTAGCCGGCGGCGGTTCACTCTCAAAGACCATATCGCTCCCTGTCCGCGTCTCGAAGAACTCGTTGTAGGTCTCAACGCCGAGAAGGGCCCCCAAGACACCCATCAGGCCGATCACGAAGATCGTCACGCTGATTGCCCCAGAAGTGTACTGGGCGGCTGCCGCGCCCAGCACGTATGGCATTATGCCCGCCAGCAGCAGAAATCTATACCTTACTTTGGATAACAGGCTGCTCAAGGTCTAGCTCAACGAAACTATTGTTCGACGCAAGCATGGGGTCATCGTCCTTAACCTTCTCGCTGAACTCCCTGACCATGGGATGCTTCCATGCGATCTTGTACCTCTCCCAAGCTTCCGCCAAGCTGTGCCTCCTCAGGTCCGCACAGAGGAAGGGCATAGACGCTATCATCTTGACCTTTCCGTTCGGAAGGATTACGAAACTCGCGGCGGGATTCTCAGTCCTGAATTTGAGTTCGTGCGTGACCGTGTAGGGATAGTAGATGATCCTCACCCTTCCAGAATACTCCTTAGCCTTCTGGTTCAGCGTCGCGAAGAATCCCTGGTATTGCGCCTCGGTGGGGGCAAGCCACTTCCAGTTCATGGCCGCCCTGCCAACCCTCATTATCCTGCCGGTGTAGAATGTCTTCGCTCCCAGAGCCGCTACCGCGTCTATCACCTGGCCCACCTCGTTGGCGCTGAAGCGTGTGGGCACGAAATTGACCGAGACTCTGACCCCTTCTTCCGCGAGCATCCTGATTGCATCGAGGACGCGGGATAGCTCGGCTGAACCCGTGGTCGTCCTCCTCATCAAGCCATAGGTACTCTGCGTCGCACCGTCGACGCTTACCTGCATAGCCCTGAGGTTGAGTCTGGCAATTCTTCGAGCGGTCTCTCTGTTGATCAACTGGGCGTCGGTCTCCACGTTCAGACTAACACCGTTGTCCGAGAGGTAGGCTGCGACCTTGAAGAAGTCCTTGTGGATCAGTGGCTCCCCTCCAGTTATGGAACCCTGCGGGACGCCGAGCTCCACTATCTGCCTGGCCACCCTCTCTATCTCATCCCCCGCGAGCTCGTTGTCGAACTGGTGGAATGGGCCCGAGTCGTTTATGCAGTGGACGCAGAGGAGGTTGCACCGGTTCGTTATCCACCACGCCACGTAGTAGGGCCCGGTCAAGTCGTCCAAGGACGGCTCTTCGCTGAGCTCCTCTGTTTCTACAGACACTCCCCTTCTCCACCTAAGTAGCGGGAACCTTATCCACCAATGATCTAGCGGCAAGCTCATCGACGAACTGAATCACATCACTCCTTACCGCAGCTTCATCGCTGTTGTAATCTTGCGCCAGAATCCTGGCCGTATCATCGAGGGTGTTGCCAGATAGCAGAAGTTTCAGGATGCTTGCTCCAGTCTCGTTTATCGTGTAGACCTTCTCATTCAGGGTATCGAAGATTACCGTTCCTCTCTTTTCTTCCCTGACCTTCACATGCCTGTTGGAAAGGGCTACCTTAGAAGACGCTGCGGATAGTTGGTAATCCGCGCCCACAGAAATTCACCCAGCTCAGGTGAATCTGATGTAGGGTCTGAGAACTATCTTGTCGGTGATGTCTTCGACCTTTGGCTTCTCCCACTTTCTCTCTTTAGCGTTGGCCATGCCCTATTACCACCTGAGAGTGGTAATTAAAACTTTACTTCGATGTCGTAGGTTGCGCCGACAGTCCCTCTATCCCTATGGACTTCTCGAACTGGAGTTCCAAACCTCCTCGAGCGCCTCCCTAGTCGACCTTGCGAAGGCCTCGTTCCTAATCCATATGACGATCGCGCTGAACGGGTCTTCTTCGTTCGTCGGTTCGGGGACGCCTAGCATCACATCAACTTCATCCGCAACCATCATGTCTAGGATTGGATTATCATACCAAGCCAGCTCTATGCCGAGCTTCTTTGTGAGCTCCAGGTCATCTTTCGTCAGCCTCGCTTGCCTTGGAAGGATTAGACATCCTTGGAACTCGTGAGTATCGAAAGGAGCCTGTTTCCTGTGCTGTCTAGACCCTTGAGGAGAACTGGGTCCTGAGACTTTTCAGGCCTCCTCTTATATGTAGGTTGCAAGAGCTCGACCAAAGTCTTCTTGGCGTTTCCCCTGTGCGCATGCTCCTCCTCAAACGTTGCCTTTAGTTTTGAGATTCTCGATTCTATAGCGATAGATGGTAGGATTGGTTCGTAAACACCACCAATCTGTTCGACGAAGCCCTTCTCGGAGAGGCTCCTCAAGGTATCATAAACCCTGGGGAGTGGCACTCCCGCAGCTGATGATACCTCCTTTGAATTCATACCTCGCTTAAGAAGTGCGATGTATATCCTCGACTCGTACGAATTCAATTTGAATTCCTCCTTCAAGAGGCGCTCCGCATCTCTTTGCATGTTCACTGTATCGCACAGGACCGTCGCCAACCTTAGAATACCTTTTTGCTACTCTCAGAAATCTAGCAGGCCCACGCTTACGTCACTTACTGCCTGATTCTCGCAGGCCCGCATGTGATTTTGAACAGAAGGATTTAACAATCAGGTGCTCAGAAAATCAACCAGCAATGTCTACGGAATTGACGCAGATGAAATGCGTACCCTGCCGTGGTGGAGAACCAACATTAACCGATGCAGAGATGGCCGACGTTCTCCCCAGCGTTCGTGACTGGTCAGTGGTTGAGAGAGGCGATGGGATCAAGCGCCTTGAAAGGATCTTCAAGTTCAAGAACTTCGCTGAGGCACTATCTTTCGCAGACGGTGTGGGACAGATCGCAGAGGAAGAAGGGCATCACCCAGCGATACTGACTGAGTGGGGCAGGGTAACGGTTACA
>VBPP01000159.1 GCA_005877365.1 Nitrososphaerota archaeon | reverse complement strand
AGCTTCTGAAGCACTATCTCGTCGGTCAACTCCAGGTAGTCGTTCATCTCGGAGAGGTCTGTCAGGTGGAGGACTTCGTCTGCGAGGGTCATAGAATGGACGAGCATCAACTCCGCGGCCCTTACCGTCCTGTGAAAGTAGACGGCCTTGAACATCTCGTATCTCGCGATGAGTAGAGCCTCGAAAGCGTAGAGTGCCGCGTTGTCCAAAGCCAGGTGGTTGTCTACCACGTAAAGCGAGTCGATGACACGGTAGATGTCTACTCTGCCGTACTCGACCCCGGTGAAGTAGGAGTCGCGCAGAAGGTAATCCATTATGTCCGCGCTGTGGCCGCCAGCTATAATCTCGTTCATGTAGGGAGGTTTGGTTGTCTGCTTCCCGACGCAGAATTCTGACATTTTTTTGGGTGAGAAGCCGTGCTTCTCGAGTATTTCCTTGATTGAAGTTTCGAGGATTACCCGTTGTGATATGTCTTCGTGCGTAATGTCCGTCTTTTCGGTCAAGACTTCTTCATACATATGCGAGAACGGGCCGTGCCCCGCGTCGTGTAGGAGAGCGGCGAGTCTGACCTCCTGAATCTCGTCATTGTCTATACCGATTCTCTTTGAGAGAGACTCGGCAATCATCCCCGCCACATTCATTGTTCCGATTACGTGTTCGAAACGAGAATGAACGGCGCCCGGGTACACCAGGTAGGCTCCTGCGAGTTGGTGAATCCGCCTTAGCCTCTGTATGAAGGGTGAATCGATTAGGTCGCGCTCGACCTCGGTTATCTTCACGTATCCGTGGACCGGGTCCCTGATTTCGGCTATGGGCTTCAGTATCAATAGGGGTGTGCGACTACTTCGTGTTTAAATCGTTTGGCCGGTCTTGACCGAGAGGTGCTGGGAGACCGCTTTCACAATCGACATCTGGACGGACTGTGAGCCTTCGTCTGCATTAATGACGACCCACCCGAAGCGCCCCGCCAGCTCGAGGTAGGTCTTTCTAGCCCTTTCTTGAAGCGTTAGGTCTCCCTCATACCTGTCCTTAAGGTGGCCTCGGCGGTCGAAAAGCTTCCCAGTCGGGGCGTCCAGAACGAGTACCAGACTCGCTTTCGGCAATCCTTCCTCCAGATTGATCAGCCAATCGAGGGGGAGACCGTTGGCAACTCCGTATACCAGGTTCGACTCGGTATACCTGTCCACAATCACCACTTTTCCGTGGGAGAGGTAATTTTCTATTGTTTCGCGCTTCTCCCAGCGATTCGCTGCGAAGAGTATGTGGCTTAGGTGGGGAGAGTAGTCTCTCTCGCCTGCTAGGAATTTCTTGAGCTCCATGCCGAGGTGTGTGGTGTAGTCCGGAAATGAAAGAATTTCAGTTCGTATTCCCCTCCTGATCAGCCACGAGCGCAGGAGAGAGCTCTGGGTGCGCTTCCCGGCCGCGTCTATGCCTTCTATTCCTATTATGAAACCGATTCCCGAAGTCTCGACCACTGTCTTCGACTTGAGGAAATCTAAAATGTTTTACTCTGGAAAGGCTCGTGCAGGAGGGATCGCGCAGTCAATCAGATATGGCCGTCAGGATCAGTAAGATGAGTGTCAGTGGTATTGCTATCAGGACGAACCTCTTCGCAAAGGTCGAGCTACGCCGAGCGAGCAAGGCGAAATCCTCGATTGCTTTCGTACCGAAAACGTGGACCTTGCTGACAAACTCGCCTATTCCATATCTATGATACGAGAGGCGGCTCTCCGCGATCTGGGCGAGCTTGACAACGTAGGATGCGACGTCGGATATCGGGGTTGCCTCGCCCAGTACGAAATATCCGCGCTCCATCGCGACTCCGCGGGCTGCGAGGTTGTGAGAGTCCGAGGTGCAGAGCTCGATCAGCCTGAACCCCGCGCTCTCTAGCTTCCGTTTCACTTCTTCCTTTGACACAGGATTCGCGTTGTTCGAGTCCACGAGAACGAGCGCCCATTTGGTCCTCTCAACCTCGAATGTCAAAACTCCCACCCCGGCGTCGCTTATATCTGGCCCGTGGCTGAACTCCACCTCGGACGAATGGGCAAAGCCGACGCGAAATTCATGCGCCTCTTCCCGTCTCAGCCTCTCGACGAGGTCACGCCAAGGACGGTCGCTCACAATTTCGAATTTTACTCTTTTGCTACCGATTGAATTGTGGGCGTCCACAAGGGAGACGTCGAAACCGAATTCTTTCGCCACCGAGGCAAGCTTTCCCTCTACAGAGTATGTTATGTCGTCAGAGCTCAGTGGGGAGGAGGAGACTATCACAAGCGCCTGATTGCCGAGAGCGATGCAGGCGGCGCTGAAATCATCTATCTTGGCCAGAAGTGGCCCTCGCATGTCCGCGGGCTGATTCTTCGTCTGGATTCCAGCGGCAAGGCTTGCTGTTTCGATGGCGTATCGAACGGACTCGTCCCGGGTCGGGATATTCTTTTCGTGACCGCCAGGCCGATGCAGTGTGAGAGCGGTCATCTGTTCGGCGTCGAACTTCTCAAAGAACAGTTCTGGTAGATTATAGCTCCCGACGGGAAAGAAAGGACCGGGGTGTATCCCTGAGAGGACCAGGGTGGGTTGCTTCTTCGGCGCTTCAAACTTTATCACCATAGTTCCGATAGATTCTTCAACCGAGTAGCGCGAAAGAGCTCTCTCCAGTTCTTCAGGGTTGTGCGCAGCCCAAGTCTTAAGGAACGCCTGGAGGGTGTGGATCGCAGAGTCGTTGGTGAGGGTTCGTATTGCTTTCAGCTTGTAAATAAAGACGAAAGCGAGTGCGACTACGATGGCCCCAGTTCCGACCCCTAGTATAGAAACCCTGGCGAGAGTTCCCGACCACAGGAAGACGAGAGTTGGATGTATGATCGATAGAGGTCCGGCGAACCTCGTCTTCTCCACAAAGGCCCCATTGATTACCACGAGCTCGAAAGCAAAGACCAGAAAGGCGCCGAATGTTATCGTCACTAGGTTCTGAATTGACTTGAAGAGAGAGGCGTAGAATAGCTCGGCAGCGACGGCGAATAGCCAGATGAGAGTCCCAGAGAGGACCAATGCGCTCACCCTTCTCGGCGTCGCAATCGAACTCGGTTCTACGGCCTTGATTAGGTATTGCAGCACGATTGTCGAGGCGAACGTTGTCGCGAGCCCCAGCAGGGTGAAAATCGGGTCGAGATGTAGCCTATCAAACGATACTGCGAGCAGGACTGCCGAGACCCCTAGGTATGCGGTTAGACCCGTTGATGAGGGGAGGGAGAAAAGGCTCCTATCTGCGTGCAAGCTCCTCTGTCGAAGAAGAGGACAACAGAGACACTGGGTCAGCGGAATAGCTGATTCATGATAAGCG
>VBPP01000158.1 GCA_005877365.1 Nitrososphaerota archaeon | reverse complement strand
AGGTCGTCTCTCACAACGGGTTGAGGTACGATGCGCACTCAGTCGTCACCTCGTCGAGAGGGATCCGGAAGATTTCCAGCGTTGTTGATGGCGATGCGCTCGATGTCATAGGCGTCGACGAGGTGCAATTCTTTCCGGCCGGTGTGGTTCCTCTCCTCGACAGGCTCGCCTTCTCGAGGAGAGTGATCGCCTGCGGACTCAATCTCACCTTCAAGGCCGACCCCTTTGAAACCACGATGAAACTCGCGGCGAGGGCAGACCGAGTGCGATACCTGAGTGCCGTCTGCGTCGTCTGCGGGCAGGAAGCGAGCAGGACGCAGCGTTTGATAGGCGGCGAGCCCGCCCCCAAGGAGAGCCCCGTGATCGCTGTCGGAGGTAAAGAGATGTATGAGCCCAGGTGCAGGAATTGCTACGAGCCGCCCGCTTGATCGAAGGAGATTGAGCTCAATTCCATCCGGTAGGAGGAACAAGGGGAAGGTGCGAGAGAAGCTTGGCCCTCGAGCCTAGGAATTCGAGCGGGAGGCTTTACCATATCTCCCTCAAGAGGGAGGAGGTGGGGAGGATAGCCCTCCTCCCCGGCGACCCGGACAGGGTCCCGCGCATCGCGAAACACTTCACCGGGGCAAAACGGATTGCCTCGCACAGGGAGTACACAACTTACGGAGGATACGTCGGGAAGGAGTACATCGTCGCGATGTCGACCGGGATCGGTGCTCCCTCCGCCGCCATCGCCGTCGAGGAGCTCGCGCGTCTGGGAGTTAAGGTGATGATACGCGTCGGTACTTGTGGGGCGATTCACCCCGCCGCGAAGGTTGGGTCGGTGATCATCGCAGATGCGGCCGTGAGACTCGAGGGCACCTCGAGGGAGTACGTGATGGAGGGATATCCTGCGGCCGCGGCTCCGGAGGTTGTGATGGCCCTGAAAGAGGGAGCGGCCTCGCTAGGGAAAAAGTCGATGACGGGGGTAGCCTGCTCGACAGACTCGTTCTATGTGGGACAGGCGAGGCGCGGCTATGGCGGCTATTTCCCAAGCCGCTCGAAGACTCTCATCTCCGACCTTCGAGCCGCGAAGGTGCTCTGCTTCGAGATGGAGTCCTCGATACTCTTCACCCTCGGGAGGCTCTTCGGACTCAAGACGGCGGCGCTATTCGGGGTCGTCGCGAATAGAGTCACCAACGAGTTCGGGGTCGACGCCGGCGTCGAGGACGCGATTGCGGTGGCGATTGAGGGAATAAGGCGGCTGCCGAAGTACCTAGAACCTAAGGACCTCTCGTAGCACGTCGGGGCCGTGGAGCGTCCCGAGCCTTCCCTCCCTGGAAGCTCTCTCCGTGAACCTGCTTCCCTCCCTCCTCCCCGAGATCGAAAGAGGCACCGGGTCCGACGAATGTCTCATAAGAACACACGGAGTCGCGTGGTCGCACGAGACCGCTATCCTCGCATCGTTGATTTCGTCCGCGACAGACGAAAAGAAGTGTCTGTCCAGCTTCTCGATGTTCTTCTTCTTTCCGAGTGCGTCTCCGTCGTGGCCGAACTCGTCCGGTCCTTTGATGTGTGCGTAGACAACAGCCCCATCCCGGAGTTCCCTCGAAAAGAGTGCGGCCTTCTCCTCGAGGTCGTTCCGGTCACCGATATGTACCATCTTCATCTCGAGCAGCTTGGCGATTCCGACCTCCGCGGGCATCTCGACGAGGGCGACTCCCCTCATCCCGTACTTCTCCTCAAATTTTTGCACTCTCGGGAGGTGGTCCCCCGCATCTCTCAGCAGGATGGCGTTGGCTGGCAGCTTCCCTTCCCTTCTCCTCTCCCTGTTCACCTCACTCTTCTCGAGAAGCTTCGCCGCCCGCCGCGTGAACTCGTTCACGAGCCTCGCAGTTCTCCTCGCGTCTTCATTACCGTTTTCGGGGCGACAGACCTCCACCCTCTCGGAAGAGCCTGCCTCGCGAGCCGCCCCAAACCCTCCGACTCGCCTGTACGCCGGGTCGGTGTTCGTGACGTCGGCAGATATCGCCTTCGACGACCTTAGCACGAGAACCCCACGATACGAAATCGTCGCTCGAAACTCGGCCTCCGCCTCATCCAGACTCATCCCTTCAAGGTCCTTCTCGATCCTATTCGCTTCCTCTTGCGTAAGGTTGCGCCCGGCACGCCTGTCGAGTATCTTCCGCCCATCCACTGAAGCTAGATTCGCCCTGAACGCAACGTCACCATCCCTGAATCGCATCCCCGCACCGACCGCCTCGACCACCCCACGACCCGGATAGCCTTCGGCGAAGGAGTAACCCAGCATGCTGAAGACCGCGATGTCCGACTCCGGCGCAACGCCTCTCCTGACCGTGACCACTCTTCCGACTCGGGACGACCTTGCAATCGAATCCAGGTTCGGAGTATATGCGGCTTCCAGAGGGGTTGTGAAATTCAACCGGGGGTTCGGCCTGTCGGCGGCTCCGTCGAGAAGGACATAGCCAACACTCCCTCTGATATCTCCGCGGGACATGTTTCCCACTCGCTAACTTCGCTCCATCGAGTCGGTCATGTGGATGACACCTGTTATTGGTTCACCGACTTTCTGCCTCGCTCGCTCGCCAAGCGTCAACCCACATGAGCGGCTCAGGCCAAGTATAACTGTCACCAACTTAGCCGAGTTTCCCAAACCCTTTATTACTTATTCCGGGGCTCGCACGGCGTTTGCCCGAGATAAGGAAGGGCTACTTTACTGAGGAGATTTCGATTGTGGCCCCTGAGCGGGGGTTGAGGCCTAATCAATTCCTCGCTGAAAGGAAGGAGCAGAGGTGTCCGTTCTGTCCTGGGAACGAGGAG
>VBPP01000157.1 GCA_005877365.1 Nitrososphaerota archaeon | reverse complement strand
GTCCTGTACTTGTTCTGAAAGTCGCCCGAAATTCCAAGCGTCTTCATGAGGTTCAGCATATACGCTTCGAGGTCATCGAGCGCATACTTGCAAAGGTTGATGAACTCCTCCCTGGGCGTCTTCCTCATCTGAACCCTGTACTTCCGTTCAGCATAGATCTCCACTGGGAGGCCGTTGCGGTCTATCCCGATCGGATACAGGACGCTCAGCCCTCTCATCCGAGCGGCCCTGGCAATCACGTCAATCATCGCATACTGTGTCAGAGCCCCCGGATGCCACGGTTTGCCTGAGGGATACGGCGGTGGGTTGTCTATCGAAAAATTACGATTTTTGTTCTTCTTTGGCTTGAATTCATAAATTTTTTCAGACTCCCAGAGTCGCATGATTTCCTCTTCCAGCTTGGGGTCCCATACCGTCGCTTCAATCTTGGCTAGAAACTGGTTCTGCAAATGGTGTCAGCCACTACCGGCCTCTGGGTATTTGAAGTTAAGACGGCGTAACCCGCATTTTTTCGCTCAAAACGATTAAGCATTAATAGAAGCTCAGCGATGAATCAGGAGTCGACGATGGCGAAGTGGGAATGTTACCGCTGCTCCTACGTCTTCGAGGGGGATAGCACACCGGAGGAGTGCCCCAACTGCCACTACTCGCTGACCTTCTGGATCGAGCACGTCGAAGAGAGGCCATCAACGGTCAGAAGCTTTGTCAAGACTGACCCGCTCACCATCGATACGAACGAGTCTGCGTATGACGCGGCGAGAATGATGAGAGAAAACGGCGAGGGGAACGTCCTCATCACCGTCAAGGGAGCCCCCGTCGGGATTGTCACGGAGAGAGACATACTCAACAAGGTCGCGGCAGAGGACCTCCCAGCTTCAAAGGTCCTGGTGAGGAAGATAATGTCCTCCCCACTCATAACGGTCGCGGCGGACACCCTACTCTCCGAGGCGATCAGGCTGATGGCGAAGCATCACATCCGAACGCTCGTCGTAACAGACAACGGGGAGCTGATAGGCCTCCTCAACCAGAGAGCGATCATCGGCGACCAGTTCCGGGTAGCGAGGAAGGCAGGGGAGGAGGAGGTCTCTGAACCCCAGCTTCAGCAGCTATAGAGAACTCCTTCTGAGCGCCCTGTTCACCGCATTCAGAAGCAGGTAACCTCCTACGCCCACCGCAAGAACTTCACCTACCATGACGTAGAGGAGGCTGAATAACGGCGGAGTCTCCGTCAGGAATGCGAGATATGTTCCTACAACTAAGGTTATCACAAGAATCTCGACAGAAGTGGCGGCGACCCAAGCCCCCCTAAACTTCCTCTCCCCTATCAGCAAAGCCAGGAGTGTGGCCACGAAGTTCGCGATGGTGCCTCCCACTACATCTATCGCGCCGAATGGGCTTGCGAAGAGGTTTCCCACGAGTACCCCAAGAGTCAAGCCGATGACCGCTGGCAACCCGAACAAGACGGAGAGTGGAAGGAGCGCATCCGCCACCCTGACCTGGATGGTCTGGAAGCTGATGGGCGCGAAGAAGACGACGTCTGCTGCGTAGAGCGCCGCAAGCATCGCTGCGAGGGCGATGCTCCTCGACCTGCTTCTTCTCGTCTTCTCCATCTCCTCCAACACCGGGGTTTATTGGGCGGAACGGGTGGAGGTCTTAATCTTTCGTCAAATAGGCTCTAGGTGGCCTAGGACAACCTGAAAAGAAGACTTCACTTAGCTTGTCTAGAGGAGCTCTTTTCTCTTCGTCAGTCGACACAGAGGGATTTGGTTTGCGCGCTCTCCGAGCTATCGTAGCAAAGCCTGCAAGCCTTAACCGGGTCTTTGACCATCTGGTCTATCGCTTCCGCGAGCGCGGCTACTTTCGCCCACCCCAATACAATCCGCGTGGGCCATAATAGCCCCCATGACCCGCCCCAGCGACAGCATGTCTATCTAACGGGGAAGAGTCTCTCGAGTTCGGCGATCTCCACTTCACTTAACCTCCATCCACTCGCACCCGTGTCCTCAAGGACGTGGGCAGGGTCCGAGGCCCGCGGAATCGGGAAGACGTTCGCTTTGGAGGTCAGCCAATTCAAGGCGACCTGGGAGGGCGTTTTCGAACGCTTCCTTGCGAACTCCTCCAGCCTCCTCTCCCCGGAAGCTAGCCTTCCGTGGGCGAGTGGGTAGTAAGCCACGATTGCGATTCCTTCCCTCTCGCAGTACGGCAGGATGCCTCTCTCGATGGAGCGGTCGAGCAGGCTGTAGCTCATCTGGTTTGATGCCAGCCGCGATTTCCTGAGAGCTGCGTTTGCCTCCACAAGCTGTTGCAGCGAGAAGTTGCTGACGCCCACACTCATTATCTTCCCCTGAGCCAGCAGCTCTTCCATCGCGCCCATCGTCTCGGTTATTGGAACGCTGGGATTCGGCCAGTGTATCTGGTAAAGGTCGACGTAGTCCAGTCGCAGCCGTTGAAGGCTCTGTCGGAGCGCCTTCGCGACCGCGTCCCTGCGAAGGTGGTTGGGCCAGACCTTCGTCGCTATGAACAGGTCTTCCCTCTTCCGGCCCTCTATCGCCTTCGCCACCAGCGGCTCTGAGCCGTATATCTCTGCTGTATCGATCAGAGTCATCCCGGCATCGAGGCCCGCCTTTATCGCCTCGACTTTCTGGGTGGCGTCTCTCCTCCACCCGGGGGTCGCGGTCGCTATCCAGAGCGGGTCGTAGTAGGTCCCCATCCCTACCTCAGAGACCTTCCGACCGCCTCGCCCGAACTCCTTGAAGTTCATCTGCCGAGCCGCCGACTCTCTCGATTTGACTCTTTCCTGAAAAAGTTGGAGGAACTCGCTCAGCGCTTCAAACCCAGGTGCGGGCTCTCTTCACTTCGGCAGAGAAGAAGAAGGGAGGCCCAGGACGTTCAATCCGGCACTTCAACCCGGTACCACCACTTCCTATTTCGAAGTCTTGGGATTCGCTGTCTTCGGAGGTTCCTCCATCGCCGACACCTCTCTGGGCAGCAGGGAGAAGAGGTCCGGGTGCTCCGACCTCAGCTTGGTGAGGGTTGGCGGCATCAGCCCATTGCGCTTTGCGCGCTTCACGTTGTATTCGACGAAACGCTTCATCGCGCTCATGTCGCCAGATCTGGAGACGTAGGCCTTGATCTTCTCGATGGCATCCTCTTCATCGAGTTTCCTGACGTTAACCAGGAATGGCGCGAGGACGAGCCAGACGAATCTATGTCTCCCGTCCGCGATCGGATGCTTCAGAAGCTCGTCGATGTAGTTGTAGCTCCGCCCTGTCCTCGTTCTGGGGACGGGGACGTATGTCAGGACTCTCGACCTGAGCTCGACAAGCTGCTTTGGAAACGGCGCTTTCCTCAAGTTCTTCAGACCATCCGATATCGCTCTCTGGGCCGAGTCGCCGCTTCAGACCATCCGATATCGCTCTCTGGGCCGAGTCGCCG
>VBPP01000217.1 GCA_005877365.1 Nitrososphaerota archaeon | reverse complement strand
TGAACCAACAGGTCGCGGCAATCCCGGCAGACCACGCCCACCCTGTTAGTAAGTTGGACAAACCACTAGCTATTCACTAATGGCTGGCGGCACCTGCGTTGTGGGAGCGGCTGGGTCGGCTAGAGAAACCCAGAACCTGCTCTGTATCATGCCCTGATACTTCGGGGAGTTCCTGCGTGACCTTCGGCTGGAGAGCCTTGGTTCTCCTCAGAACGTGTGGTATTCCGAGCCAATCGTGCAAGATGTAGTATTCATATTCATCCGAGGTTAGATGAGTTGTTTACGCCGTCGCGATGTCTGGGTCTTCCTCTCCAGAATCGGCTTCCTGAGATGTCTCTCCTAGAGTGTCACGCCTAATTGAGAGTAATCGCTACCCTATCACCCAACGCATCGGATGATATTCCGGGCGGAGGCGCAATCAGTCCCAAGCATACCGGATCGGTCAATATACTAGAAAGCAAATCACGAGCGCAACAGTCGGATTGAAAGCTCCTTCGCTATCTTCAGCCCTATCAGCATACATGTGAGGTTTGTATTGGCGCGCGGAATGGTCGGTATTATTGACGCATCGGCAACATATACGTTTGAGGTTCCGCGCACCAAGCCGCCGGAATCAACGACTGCCAAGGAATCGGAAAGCTGCCCCATCCTGCAAGTCCCGACGGGATGCGCGTAGCCATCCACGTGGGATTCGACGTATGAGTAAGATTCACCAGGCTTCATCGCGTCTGGCCTCGGCGTCCGACTTTCAATCATGGTTGCGAGAGGACCTGACTCCGCTAGTCGGTGTATTAGACGCAGTCCGTCGATCAGAACAGAGGCATCCTGATGCAAAGGATCCGTTAAGAACCCAAAGTCTATCAAGGGGGGAAGCTCTGCGTCAGTTCCGCTCAGATGGATGCTTCCGCGTGATTGGGGAACCATATCGCATGCGAGCACCGCTGATACATATTCGTCGGAGTCCGCAGTGGTTTGATACGGGGCGAGGTGGAGGTCAAAAGGACCCTTGCAATGGACACTCCTTGCCCTAAGTATGACTTGACTTTCATGAAAGGAGCCCTCGACTACATCCTGCTCGAGAGCTCGCAGTCCATGCTCACTGAGCTCGAACTCGACCGAGACGACAGAATGGTCCTGAAGATTTTTACCCACTCCTAGTAAATCTCGGTGGATACGTATGCCCAAGCGCTCCAGCTCGGTGCGTGGACCGATACCACTCCGCATGAGTATGCCGGGAGAGCTGTAGGCCCCTGCACAGATGACAAACTGCCTTGCCCTAATCTCGAGTGTATCCGAGCCAGATTGGCAGACGAGTGTCCTCGCGTTCTTGTGTTCAAACAAGAGTTTCTCTGCTAGGGTGTTGGGAAGAACTGTGAGGTTTCGCCTTCCACGTGCCCTGTCAAGAAAGGCGAATGCCGCGTTCCATCTGGTGGACTTGTATACGTTGGCATGAAAAGGCATTACGCCTTCTCCCGGCTGGGGTGCGCTTAGGTCAGCGATTCGCGAATAGCCCATCGATACAGTCGATTCTAGAAACGCTAGTTGCCATGATGCAAGCTCCTCGTCGCGATAATGACGAGTGGGAAGCCAGCCGTCCTTTCCGCGCCACTCGGTCAGAGAATCTACGGAGCACCTCTCAATCTCTTGGATCAACTTTGAGATTTCCTTGTAAGACCAGCCGAGATTGCCTGCTCCTCCCCATAGGTCGTAATCCTCTGGAAGGCCCCATACCGCGGCGCACTGATTGTGCGCGGAGCATCCTCCTACCACCTTCGCCCTCGAGTCTACATAGCCCCAATCGTGAGTTCTGGGCCTCAGTCTGGGATCGAGAATTTCACTCGGCCATCTGCCTGCCTCAAAAGGACCATAGTCGGGGCCCGCCTCAATTAAGCAGACAGATACGTTGGTCTGCGTGGAGAGAACGCTAGCAGCCACAGAACCAGCAGAGCCAGCTCCTATAACAACAACATCAAAGTCAGGCATCCTTCACAAATCGAGCCTAGTTGCAGAATATGTCCTTTGCTAGTGAATATCAGCACGAACCCGCGAAGGCGCAAAGTTCATGCCCACATGAACATGACCGTTTGTATCTTCAGACTCCCCCGAAGGTAACCCTGATCATCCGCTGAGACAGTTAGCATCGGCACGGCATTTGTAGGCGGAGGTTGACGGGAGGCTGGCCCATCGACGGCGAGCCCGTCGGGTATCCTGTACGTAGTACCGTGGCAGGGACACTCGAAGTTCTGGTGAGTGGTGTATCCAGGGCCGGATTCGTACCCGTTCTCAGTCGGATTGACGTTCTGAATCGGGTTGTAATTTGGACTGCACTCCAGATGCACACAGACCTTACTGAATGCCACGAAGGAACTGGCGGCTGGCTTGTCTCCACCGAGCTCGACAGGCAGGCGTATCAACTCGAACTTCCTGAAAGTGTCGACAGGCTGAGCGTCGGCCTTCGAGTCGCCGGATGAAGGGTAGGTTATGACCCAGTGTGAATTTGGGGGGAAGGTCGCAAGGTCGCCGACGTTGACCTTCCTTCCTGCAGCCGTCCCATAGACATTCGAGTCATCAACCATGACCACCTGCCGATCAAGCGACGGACCAGCTCCTTGAGTGGAGATGTACCTACTCAGGACATATCCGCCGAGCGTAGCGAGAGCCGCTACTGTGAGAATAGCCTTGACGAATCTCCTGCGCGTAGTCTTTTTTGAACTATTCGATCCGTCAGCGGGAACCGCATGCGGTACAAATTCTTGAGGGTGGGTATCTGCACTTCCCTCTTTCTTTGCCGGCTTAGCTTCCTCCCTTTTCGGCATGGACTCCTTACGGCTTCTCAGTGATATTTACTCGTTCTTAAGCGCTCCAAACCAGCACTTAGCCAAAACTGTCGCGACTGGTACCTTGGGGGACTGAGGCGGAGGCGCAATGAACCCTATGCATGGCAACGGGTTTTGCGCCCGAGCTTTGATGAAAAGCCGCGGGTCGAATGTGAGCCTCGATCTGCCGGCAACCGACTGAGCGGTGCTGGGAAGTTCTGCTAGCTGTCCGGCGAGTGTTTGAATGTCTTCAAGAAGTCAATTAATCGAACAAATATTCGATTGTTGTCTGCCTTGCGCATTCGAACGCTAAAGGACTGAGCCCCCAGCTTTATGGGATACTGGCCACGGTAGTCTATCTTTGTAAAGATCACACTCGAAAAATGGACTTTTCCGTTGAGATTCTCCCTGACAATGTCTTCGGTTGCAGGGAATGGAACAACGAGAAAAGCGATTCCGTCGACCCAGTTCACGCTTGGCTCAACTTGAGTCTGAGTCAACGATTGGCGTATGACGTCCTCGAAGAACATTTCGTTGTTTTGTTCGATAATCTCACGCACAACAACCTCTTGATACGGCAAGTAGCTTATCTTTACCAAGTCTTCCTCTACTCTCCTGACGGAGTTATTTGTCGCACTCTCAATTAAGCTTGTCCACTTCTTCCTGCCCCCCGATGAGGACGACGTTCTCCAATCCTGTTCCTGAATTACTTTGAGGATTGGCAATGGTGCTAGTTTTCGAAAGCCAAGTCCTCGGTGGACTTCGGCCTCGTCACCTTCGCCACCCCCAAGGCGACCCTGAGGATACTTCTGAGTTCGTGGGCTACCAGCTTCCAGTTCCGCCCCCCTTCGCAGCGTCACAGACGCCACAGTGAACCAGCTGAGACTCCCGGGCCGTAGATTCGATTCTACAGATGTTCTAGACTCTAGACTTATCAATTTGTCAGGCAAACTAGCATAGCATCTTGCCAAGGAGGAGGACCGTCAGGCTCTTGGTTACTGCGGCGATCGCGGCGCTTCTGGTCGCGGCTTCAGTGGGTTACTTTGCAGTTCAACGAGCAGGAAGTTCTTCCACAACACCTTCTAACGTGACGCTTTCTGGCTCTGCGGACCTCCACCCGTCGCTCGACATAATGGCCGCCGGCAACGGTTCTTACAGGATTCACGTTCATGAGACCGGGTTTGCCCGTGTGTACAACCTCGTAGCTGCCGACCAGTGGTTTTATCCTCGCGACTCTTTGTATCTGTTCAGTCGCTGCGGCCCCCCTTTACCCATTGGGTTAGCCATACTGCAGGGGCACTATGGCCCGAACAATCTTAGCGAGGGAAAGGCTCTCACCCTCTACGACACCGGTGTCGCTTACTCGTGCCCCACATCCGTCGGCCCTGCGGCCCGCTACCTGTTCAGTCCTTCCAGCAACTCCACTGAGGCATTCGACTCTAACGGAGTTCCCATGAGCAACCAGAGCATGACGATCGACTTGCTAACGTCGGGCTACTGGACCGGGGGTTATGGAGCAGGCCCGCCCGGGCCGGCGCAATTTCACCCATTCGTGGGAACGTTTACCGGCGTCGCAGCGGATGAATGGGGGGCCGTTACAATTTCGCACTTTACCGTCATACCCTCCTCCACCACCGGACTGATTCTCAACCTCTCGCTTAATGCTTCAAGCATCCGGGTTGGACACGAAATTGCCTTTACAGCATCCCTCTTCAATCCGAGGACCACCGCGTACAACATCTCCTCGGCCAGTAACTGGGCTCTTCCATACTTGGTAATCGGCCCTTGCGGCCCGACCGACTCCCCCATCGCCTTCGCCGCCGTGCAGGGCTTTTACACACCGCTCAATATTTCCTACGCAAGGGTCCAGTATGGGATAGGGTGCAGTACCCTAATGGGCGGTATTCGTTTCTACCTCTTTCAGCCCGTGAGCAACGTCGTTTCTGTCTTTGGCAGCTGCAGCCCCAACCCATGCTTCACAAAGCCGATGGTCTCGTCAAGGAGTCTCAACGGGTATTGGAGCGGAAATCAGTACCTCAGCTTTACACCTGGGGTTTACACAGTCGTCGTGGCCGATGAGTGGGGAGATTTTCAGGTGGCTCACTTCACAGTCCAAGGCTAGCGAGAATCGACCCCGAATCCTCTCCTCGCAAGGGGGGAGGTGGAGGAGGGTCGCGAAAGAAGATCGCGTTGAAGGGGCGGGGGTGTACGCACCAAGCTTCGGCGAGGTGTTCAGCCCGTCCGCTACCTATCACCCAACGCGCGGATGATATCCC
>VBPP01000083.1 GCA_005877365.1 Nitrososphaerota archaeon | reverse complement strand
CTCCTCCTCGACCTGCGGAGAGATTGCCACCTCTACGGTCATCTTGAGAGCGACTGATGCTACTTATCAACGCTGAGCGGTAAGACGCATCTTCGCTTTCAAGTCGATTACGTCTTTCAGCTGCCTCATTTTCTGGAAAGGACTCCAGGTCTCTCTCCCAGGACTTGAGAAGCCGCCTCGAATACGCTGCCAACCTTTGCGAAGTCGCACAGTTTTTTGTCTACCACGCATTGGTCCCCTGATGGCCCTGACGGCTCTGTCGGCTCTCTCGAGATACCACCTCATCGGCTTCTTCAGGACCCTCCTCAACTGCCTTCGAAATTCTTCGTCCTCGAGCGTTCTTGGTCGTGCATCGATTTTCACAGATATCAAACCATCTCCGCGTATGAGGAGGTACAGTACGGGTGGCTTGTTTCTCTCCGCCGAGGGCCGAACGACAGGCAAGTGCGGGTGCGATAAGAATCAGGGAGCGTCTTTCTAGCGGCAATCCATCGACCGGACTTGACTCAGCCCGGGCTAATAGCACCCCTCCCTCTCAGAACCGATTCTGGTATTCGATACGCGGAACGTGTGAGACCTCCGTTAGCTCGATTCGGCACTCGGGGCATACCGGTTTCTTGAACCACCTTCCGACCTTGCGCTTCGGGCACCCCTCACAGTATAGTCCTTTGCATCTCGGGCACTGCCAGGCGGGGGCCTTGAACCAGCCTCCGACCTCCCTTCCGCATTTGGTACAAAAGCCGCGGACCAAGCATCACATTATTTGAATTGGGGATTTAAGTCCCAAGGTCGGCCTCGCATTGGTGACCAACCAGGCAGGGGTTTCCAGAGTTACCTAGAGGTCTCTCTACGAACATGGGCGGTTAAATACTATTTTCAACTAATATCTCGATCCGAAGACGCGAAGATGAGATCCCTTTCGAAGAAGGGAATGATCAAAGGATTACCTGCGCCTCAAAAACGTGGCTAGCGAACGAGCCCCAGGGGATTTCCAGAGCCGGCCCTCTTCTAATATTCGGTTGCACCACTGCCTGCGCGGTGTGGAGCATCAGAATCTGTGAGATGAACCTGTTCGCCTCGTGCCTGTTCACCATAGTTCAGAGCGAGGTCGATGACACCACGTAACCCTCGTTTCACGAATAGAATCAGTTGAACCCACACCAGTCTTTTAGCGTGAGGGCGATGGCCTCTGTCGTTTGGATTATCTCGCTCAGGTAGACGAATTCATCTGGCCCATGAGCGTTGCCTCCGCCAGGACCGTACACTGCGACCGGAACTCCTCCGAATTTCCCAACTCTATTCGCGAAGAAAACGGCGTCGCAGGATGATGGCGTGGAGAATGTTGTCGGTGGCCGTCCAAGCGTCCTGTGTATGCAGGAACGAACAGTTTGGATAAACGGCTCACTCGGTGACAGCTCGTAAGGCTCTCTCTGGGCGTTGAACCACTCTACAGTGGGCGGATGGGCGGAGAGCCATGGGAGCCCCGCCGCTGCCTCCAGGACAGCATCAGTCAGTTCCTTGCGAATTTCATCACCGCTCTCTCCTACAGGAAAACCTATTCTTCCTTCCATCGTTGCCCAGCCTGGGACCTTTGCAGGAAAATCTCCGGCACTAAACCTCCCGACGACCAGATTGGTGGGCCTTCCGTCACCGAACATGACTCCTTCGCCCTTCCGTTCAAAGGATGGGTGCTTGCCACGCAGCCTCCTCCCCCTGCCCAAATTGAACTTAACAAGTGCCGCGTATATTCTGTAACCCATTTCAATCGCGTCGACCCCTCTGCGATAGGCTTGTGGGGCCTCGGACCGTCCAAGCAACCGAATCTTGAAGAATCTTGAGCCGCCCGAACCTAGGCACAGGTTCCCCACGCCCGACGGCTCTGCGACGAGTGCAGCGGAAGCCGTATAGCCCTTAAGAAGGGTTGCGATAGTGCCGCCTCCTCCAAACTCCTCTTCTGGAACGCTTTCGATTATCACTCTCCCTTTGGGTCTGAGGCCACACTCCACGAGGCTCTTCACTGCGTAAATTATCGATGCCAATCCGCCCTTGGAGTCGTTTGCTCCTCTTCCGAACATCTTCCCGCCACTGGTGCCCGCATCCCACGGACTCGTAGTCCACGCGGAGAGTGGCTCAGGGCTGACGACGTCGATATGGGCATTCAGTATTAGGGAGCGCTCACTCGAGCCATCCATCATACCAACAACTACCGGTCTTCCTTCATAGTTCCATCCGTCAGTTCGCTCCCTGATCGGATGATACCTGTACCTGTTTATCGCGCGGAGGTCGGGTTCCCATTCATCTATCGTGATGCCCGCTATCTGTTGAAGTTTGTTCCGTACGACCCTCTGCGCTTGACCCTCGGCTCTCGTTCCGGGAAGACTAGGAACCTTGATCAGGTCTCGGAGAAAAGCGAATTCATCGCCTGCGTTCTCCTCAATACGCCTTAGTATCTTCCGATCTTTTTCTTCGGGCTTCTTAGTCAAACTAGGATAAAAGGTCCTCGACTTCATTTAAGACTAACTGTACGCATGGCAGTGTTAAATATGGTACGTGGCGAGAGCCGCCCATGCCCAATAGAATCTCCTACAAGGGGATCGGATTGAGGTATCGCCTCGACCCCATCTTAGAACCGGTGATCCGCGTCAAACCCGGGGAATCATTGACAGCGGAAATTCAGGACGCGTCTTCCGGTCAGGTAAGAAGGGAGACGGACGTACGGGACAAAACGAAGATACCGTTTGGGAACCCCGTCGTTGGACCTGTTTATGTGGACGGCGCCGAAGCGGGTGATTCCATCTCGGTGAGCATCGCCAGAATAGATTCACTTGAGGGGGTAGCCGCGGCCTATTTCTCCGACTTCAACGAGCAGTACGTTGCCGGAACCTCAATCGTCAAGTTCTCCTCTGGGTCACTGCGAGGGAAAGTTGTCGTGGGCAGGGTCGAAGGAAAAGAGATCAACCTGACAAACGGCTTGAGAATTCCCTTTAGACCCATGCTGGGCGTTATCGGAGTGGCACCCCATCCGGAATATGAGTCGACGTCTTCGACCGCTCCGCCGGGTCCGCATGGAGGAAACATGGACCTGCGCGAAATCGGGCCCGAGAGCAAGGTTTCCTTACCAGTCTATCATCGGGGCGCGCTTCTCTATTTGGGTGATCCGCACGCAGCGCAGTCAGACGGCGAGATAACAGGAACCGGCATGGAGATGTCCGCCACGGTCGAAGTCAAGATCGACCTGAACAAGGGGGCTAAGATAAATTGGCCTAGGGTTGAGACAGAGGAAGAGATCATCTCCGTCTGTGCGGCCAGCGCGGGTCGGACACTGAAGGAAGCGATCGTGGAAGCCTATCTTCAGCTTTCGCTCTGGATCGAGGAGAGATATCGCATGAGTAGGTATGAGGCGTTCACGTTTTGCGGACAGACGGGAAGGATAATCATAGGCAATCTGTGGACAGCCGCCGCTGGGATTGAGAAGAAGAATCTTGTCCAACGAGCGTCAAAGTAGGTAGCGGCCGCTTCCGTCGCCGACTGGACATTGCAAAAATTTTTAAGACCAAATCCGACATAAGCGAGCAAAATGAGTGAGCTACGCCTGGTCAACCTCGTCAAGAAATTCGACGGGGCGGCCGCCGTCGATGGTCTCTCCCTCGACGTTTCAAGCGGCGAGTTTGTCGTCATCCTTGGTCCCTCTGGCTGCGGCAAAACGACGACCCTGCGTTGCGTCGCGGGCTTGGAGGTTCCCGATGAGGGGGAGATCATGATAGACAACGACAGTGTGAGCGGTCTCCCGCCAAGAGAGAGAGACATCGCGATGGTCTTCCAGAACTACGCCCTCTACCCGCATATGACGGTAGCCGAGAACATAGCGTATCCCCTCAAGATGAAAAAGACTGCAAAGGATGAGATTGAAAGAAGAGTGAAAGAGATAGGTGAACTGCTTGGGCTTTCTCACCTCTTAGGAAGAAAGCCCAGGCAATTGAGCGGAGGCGAGCAGCAGAGGGTAGCTCTTGGACGGGCTATCGTCAGGAGACCCAAGGTCTTCCTTCTTGACGAGCCCCTGAGCAATCTTGACGCTAAGCTGAGGTTGTTCACGAGGGCTGAACTAAAGAGACTTCAGCGAGAGCTCAGAGTAACCACCGTCTACGTAACACATGACCAGGCAGAAGCGATGGCACTTGCCGACAGAGTTGCTGTCATGAACAACGGGAAGCTCTTGCAGTATGCTCCGCCAACTGAGATCTATGGTAGACCAAACACGGTATTCGTAGCCGGTTTCATTGGAAATCCGCCGATGAACCTGATTAGGGCCAGATTGACCGTGGATAGGGAGTTGGTCCGGGTCAGCTCGGATTGCTTCAACTTTGAGCTGTCGGAGGGTCTGGCGAAAAACGTGAAGAACCTAAATGAAAAAGAGGTACTCGTAGGCCTAAGGGCGGAGGACCTCGCGATCTCTGAAGCAAGGTCCGACGAATCTGTCTTTCAGGCAGACCTGTATCTAGTGGAACACCTTGGGGCCAATGTCATGCTGGATCTGAAAGCGAACCAAAGCCTTCTGAAGTGCGTAGCTTCCAACGCAATTGAAGCGAGAGCGGGAGCGAAAGTCTGGGTTGGTTTTGACCAATCTCAATTACACTTATTTGATGTGAAGACGGAAGAAGCTTTAGTCTAGATTGCGCCCCAGCTCTTCCGAGGGATGATCCGCGGAGGCTTTTTCATCTGAGCTGAGGCAGCCCCGCACCGGTCCCTTCGGCGTGAATGCCTCCCAAGACGAAAAACGTATCGTAATCATTGACCACACTGGTGGCTACATCTTTCGGGACGATCTTGCCTTCCTGCGAATAGATGTAGCAGGCGATCTCTAGGTTGTTGACATAATCCCCCAGGACTTGTAGTAAGACGCTGGTCGGGGTGCTCATAGGAAACCCACTGAGGTCCACGCGCACCAACGCCTCGGCCAAGTGCTCTACGAGAGTCTTGAAGGCAGCAGTTGAAAACTCTCTCTTCAAATAGACGGACGACGCTTTCACCACGACTCTTTTGCCTGTGAGACTCCGAGTTTCCAGCTGCTCCTCAAGTTTCACCTTCTTTACCTCGCCCTCCCAGTATATTTCGCAGGAGCCCGTTCTCAGTGCTTCCCTCTCCCTCTGGTCTATGAGAATTTCGTACTCCTTGCTTAGGGCCTCGTGATTATTCTCAATCTCCCTCTCGACTCTGCCTTCGATTCGTGCTATGTCCTCCTCGAAGAGCACGGTCTTTCGATTCCCTCTACCAAACCCTAAGGCTCTGATTTCTGACTCAATCCCCTGGCGTGCCAAGTTCAAGAATGCGTGACAACTCGACCTAAACTGCCTCCCATCCACAGCAGTTAGGATCATCAGTTGTGCCAATCTTTCCTTGAAGCGCTGTTTGGAGTCGAAATCCGTTAACTCGGCCTGAGAATAGAACGGAGAAAGGAGTTGGTGTTCCTGAACCCTTTGCCTTTTCAGTTCCTCGAAATAACCTGGGTTCCTCTTCTCCACCTCCACCATCGTCTTTTCGACGAACTTCTCGTCAACCGCCTCTCCATCCTCTACGTCCGTCCCAGGACAACGTATGAAATTCACACAGAGTTCCCCCTGCGGAGAATAGGTAAAGGTCAGTGGGAAGGAGACACAGACACCCGGCCTACTGTTGTAGATGTTGCACAGCATGTCGTCATTCAGGAACGGGCATCTTCCCTCGCAGACGAGGATGTGACTGAAGGGGGGGTTGAGGTTCTCGCTCAGCTTTCCGACCGCCTCCGGATAACCAGACATCTCTTTCCTTTCCGCGGGCGTCAGAGAGAGGCCACCGGGGTAGCAGCAATTTCCACACTGCACGCACTTGAACTTGTGCTCCCCTGCTGCGAACGAAAATCTCATTATTACCTTTTGATTGCACCCGCGAGCTCTGTTATGTTGATGTACTTCTTGAAAAAGAGGACCAGGACAGCCATCGGTAGAATCGTCAATGCCAAGACGGCATGGATTATTGCCCAGTATACAACCAGAGACGTTGCAAGACTCCCGACATAGACGGGCACCGTCGTAAATTCTGGTCTTCCAAGCAGAAAGCGGGCAAAGAGAAACTCGTTGTACGACAAGAGGAACGAGAACAGAGTGATTGCCAACAATCCCGACCCGGAGATTCGAAGCGTTATATGCCAGAAGGTCTGCATCAGAGACGCCCCGTCGACGAGGGAGGCTTCCTCCATCTCGACCGGGATCGTCCGGAGGTACAGGACGAGGTACCAGATCGAGAACGGAAGAGTAAGGACCGTATCGATCAGTATCACAGCGCCCAGATTGTTCAGAAGGCCGAGTGACTGAATGAGAATGAAGTACGGTATTGCCAAGACCACCGGCGGCAACAGTCTGCTGACTAGAACAAATATGAAGAGTCCGGTTCTTCCCCTGAAATTAGTCCTCGTAAATGCAAATGCTGCGAGTGATGCTAGCAGGAGGTTGAGTACCGCTACCGCTGCAGCAACTACTACGCTGTTAAGAAGAGACGGCAAGAAGTACTGAACGTTCAGAATGGAAAGAAACGGAAAACCGGCCTCCGTAACATATGGATCGTTGCTGGGAAACCCGAATCCGAAAGGTGAAAGGAGGATGTACTGGTAGTAAGCTGTTGTAGGTCCGTGAACGAACCACAACCTCTCCCCAGGGTTAGACCTAAGCTCGGTCTCTGGCATGAATCCTCCAACTACCATCAGAAGAATCGGGAATAGTATGAACACCAAAACCAAGTCAGAAACGCCATAATAGACAAGAGTCCTCCCTTCCATTCTCACTCACTCACCCGTGAAGGAGTATCTGTAGAGTTTTTCTGGAGGTACGATCCTGAGTATAATGAAAATCACGAGCAAGGACATCCCCGCGAGTATCACCGACATAGCCGCTCCGTACCCGAAATTATTGTAATTGAATAGCTCAGCGAAGGCGTAGTAAGAAATCAGGCCAAACTGTCCTCCCGCAAAGGTGAATACGAGATCGTAATTTGTCAGGGCGAGGAAGGCCTCAAACGCTGCTACCACGAGTACCGCCGGTCTGATGAACGGAAGGATAACATCCTTGAATTTTGAAAAACCGCCTGCACCATCCATAGCGGCCGAATCGAGTACGCTCTTCGGAACAAGTTGCATTGTGGCTAAGAGTAACAGAGTCGCGAACGGCAATTGTTGCCACAACTGAGCGACGACAGCAAAGAGTATCTGTACCACTTTCGGCATTGAGAGGAAATAGACTGGCGACTGCCAGACACCCAGGTCAACGAGGATCTTGTTAATCCAACCGGTGGACTGCAGCATGTGGCGCCACATCAGGCCGGCGGTGGCTGGGGGGATAGCCCAGGAAACCAGCATTATGCTCGTCACAAGGCTTGCCCCCTTGAACTTCTGACTCAGAACCATCGCGACACCGAGGCCAGCCAGTGTTATCACTAAGACCGAAATCCCCGTAAACCACAGTGTGTTTAGAACCGACTCGGCGAAAAAGCTCTCTTGTATCGCCCCAATGAAATTACCGAAACCGACGAAGACCCCTATCTCATCAGGCTTGTAGGTGATGTACTTCACGAAACTGAGATAGATAGCCTGAGCAAAGGGGTAGATGGTGAAGAGGCCCACGAGAAAGCTGGCGGGGAGTATCATATAGTACCCAGTAAGCTCGGGCCTCTTTTTCTTCTGGGCTTTGGTCGACGCGACCTCACCCGGGCCCTGATTCGTACGGTCCCAAGATCAGACTTAGGCCTGGTTCAGGGCGGTAGCCTTCTTCGACATCTTGTCTACCGCGACCTCCACCGTTATGTCCTGCCTCAGTGCCGGGAGTATTGCCTCCTTGTTCGCGAAGTCCAACCATTGGCCGAACCATACTGGGTGTGACAACCCCTTCGCGATCGAGAACTGCTGTTTCACTGTAGCCACAGCATTTTGTCCATACTGCTTGTCTATTGAAGCAGAGATTTCGGGGTCGTTGAAGGGCGAGACATAGCCGAACCCCAGACCATTTTCGACCGCCCAGCGCTTCAGCACTGGACTGTCGTTCGCGCCGAAATACTCGATGTATGTTATGCAGTCCTGAATGGTGTCATCCCCTGCGTTCGCCGCTATCTTGGTCATGTTGTACATCTTTGCAAATCCGTAGGCGACGTTCGTCTTTCCCGGCATCAACCCCAGGGAGAACTGCCCTGCACGCGGTGACGTGCCCGATGCGTTCATGGCTGCCAGGTTGTATTTCGCGAGGAGCGTCATCGCACCCTCTCCGGCCCCCATCTTCGTGACGACGTCAGACTCGATCACTGCTGTGTAGTCTGTGTTGATGATCTTATCCTTGTTGACACCGTCAGCAAGCCACTTCAGCTGGTCAAAGAACGGGTCGCCAGCCGAAGGATTGAAATTCGGATTTCCGCTTGCGTCCAGGAGTGTTGCGCCTCTTCCCATCGCGCCTGAGAAGAACTGATAGAAATCAAACGGGCTGAGTCCCTGGAAGGATTGCAGGTATGGGAATTTCATCCCACCAGTCTTCAGCTTCAGAGCCGCGTTGGTGACATCAGTCCAATCCTTAGGCACTTCGATTCCATTGTCAGCGAATATCTTGTTGTTGTACATGAGGTTGAATGTGTCCGAATAGTACGGCAAACCATAGATCTTGCCTTTGTAAGTCATCGAATCTCTGGCGAACGGGACCATGTCGCTCACATAATCGCTGAACTTCTTTTTCGTTTGGAAGCGATCCCAGTAGTCTTGAAGTGGCACAACCCATCCAGAAGATGCCCACTGAGCGAGCCAGTCTTCACCGTCGTAGGTTACGTGGGTGGGAGTTCCAGCGGTGAACCTCTGTGCCATCGAGGACTGATAGTCCGAATAGGCGAAGTTGGTCATCGTCACCTTGACATTCGGATTTAGAGTCTGGAATTTGTCTATGTTGCCCTGAACAGTGGAAACGGCGTAGTCCCAGGCCGTGAAGCCTAGGCTGACTACTTTTGGCTTCGCTGGCTGCAGGACGTTGTAGGCCGCGTAGGCGCCCCCTCCAACTACAACTGCAGCTCCGACGACAATCGCCGCCTTGCCCGCAGTGCTGAGCGCTTCGCGCCTTGTGACTTTCTTGTCGAAGAAGGAAACTGTCTTCCCGTCTTGCGCTAACTTCTCGGGACCATCGCTGGAAGAATTTTCTTTTTTCTTCAACTTTGGTAGCCTCGAAGCTTCGTCCTGATTATTTAAGCCTTGGCGATGGACCTTTTTTCGGTCGGACAGCCTGTTTTTCGTGCGGAAGCAACGAAAATCGCATACTTCGACGGATCTCGCATCGGGGTGCTTCTTTCGACAAAGCTTTCGTTGAGCGACAGATCGTATTCGACCTTTTTTTGGGACATTCGCGGTTCGCCTCCAAAGATTTTTACGGTCCTTGCGCCTGTCGACCGCGTGCTTCCTCCTTTCTTTGACCTGCACGAAGACATCTCATTGTACTACGTCATGGGGGGATACGGTTTGGAATTTGAGGTAGAAGATTTCTCACGGGACATTCCCGGGAGCCACGGTGACCTAGTAAAATTCAAGAAAGCAAACGTCAAACTCGTATTTTCTTCGATCGCGCCCCTCTTTCCTACGCTCGATAAGTATCGAACCGAGCAGCTCTCCGCCGGGTACGGCCATCGAACAGCACTGCGAATCAGAGGAGCGACGCTCGTCTCGCTGGAGCACCTCAAGACCTACATCAACCTGTTTTCGCGATTCAAGAGTGAAATGAAGAATGTCTTAACCACGGACGACGTTTCGAGACTCCCGTACGAATCTAAGATCGGGTTCCTCCTTGCTCTCGAAGGTGCCGAAGCTCTTGACGATGTTGAGGACCTGGAGCTGTTCTTCAGGCTCGGGCTTCGTTCCCTCCAGTTAACCTGGAACTTTGATACCAAGTACTCAGCCACCTGCATGTCGAAGAAGGACTACGGTCTGACGGGGGATGGAGAGAGGCTGGTGGAACTCTGCAACGATCTCGGTGTCATAGTCGACCTCTCCCACGGCAGCAAGAAGGCGCTGTTGGAGACTTCTGAAGTTTCAAAACTCCCCTTCATAGTAAGTCACGCCAATGCCATGGGTGTTCAAAAGCACCCCAGGAATCTTGACGATAGCGAGCTGGAAGCAGTAAGACGCGTGAAGGGAGTCGTGGGATTCACTTTCATCCCTCCAACGATTTCGTCGAAGCCGTCGTTGAAGGGGCTCGCTGACCACATCATGTACGTGTACAAAAGCTTCGGAGCAGAGATTGTCGCGATTGGTACAGACTATTTTGGCTTGTTGAACACGAAAGCGCCGGAGGGCCTGGAAAACATAACCAAGATTCCGAACCTGTGGAGTGAGCTCGCAGCGAGGGGTCTTGGGGAAGCAGATTTAGAGAAGATTGCGTACCAGAATGCCCTCAGAGTCATCAAGAAAAACGCAAAAAGGTGGGCTTCCTAATTCGCGTCAGGAAAAATATCCTGCGAGCCATCCCCTAGGTAAGGGATTCTAATCGTCTTCAGTTACAAATCACAACGCAAGAAAGTTGTTGTTGATGCAATTGCTCGCAGGCGTCAAAGCCGTCGAAATGAATTTTTAGCCTAGAATTGATCATCATCGCGTGAGTGAAGGGGATCTCGCCGCCGAATTGAAGCGAATCGTCGGTGAAGACAACGTCCTTACAGATCCTATTTCGCGAATGGAGTATAGCAAGGACATGGCAGAATACGAAGGCTACCCATCCTCGATTGTCAAACCTGCTTCCGAAGGCGAAGTCATCCGAGTCGTGAGGCTCGCAGACAGGACGAAATCACCAATCGTCGCAAGGGGTGCCGGTTCGAGTCTGACGGGGGCCGCTGTCCTCGAAGGAGGGATTGTACTCGACATGCGACGAATGAACCGCGTCATCAAAGTTGACGCGACCAATTGGTATGTCCAGGTTCAACCAGGCATTTCACTTGATGACCTGAATATCGAACTCAGAAGACACGGTTTCTTCTTTCCTCCTGACCCAGCAAGCAGTTACATCTGCACCGTGGGTGGAGCAATCGCTGAGGGATCTGGCGGTCTGAGGTGCGTGAAGTACGGTACCATGAAGGATTGGGTAATTTCAGCGCGGGTAGTTCTAGCAAACGGGGAGGTGGCGAGATTTGGCGAGCCACTACCAAAGAACAGGGCGGGATACGATCTCCTTCACCTTCTGGTCGGGAGCGAAGGGACACTTGGGATTATTACAGAAGCGCACCTAAGAATAATTCCGCTTCCTGCGACTACTCCGCGACGTCTTTTGCTCGCTCTTGAATCGTGGGATTCGGTGGGGAAGGTAATAACGATGCTCAGGAGGTCGGCAATCGTCCCCGGTTTGTTGGAATTCCTGGATAGACAGCATGCACAGGCAATCAATGCAAAACTTGGACATAATCTGGAGGAATCAGAAGCCACGCTCATTATCGACATAGATGAGCCTGATTTGAACGAGGCCGTAGGGATTTTCAAAGCTTGCGGAGCCAAAGAAATCAGAATCGCAAAAGACGAGGAAGAGGCCGATAACCTCTACCAAATCCGGGCGATGGCACTACTCGCGGTGAAGAGTCTGGCGCCCGCGTCCCAAGTAGAAGATGTCACAGTCCCGCTTGACAGACTGGAGGAATTTCTAGTGACAGCGCGACTAGCAAGGAGTCAGCCTCAAAGGCATTTGAGGAAATTTGCCGGGATGCGATAAGAATGGATGGCTCTGTCAGCGGTGAACACGGGATAGGCACGCAGAAAATCAAACTCTTCAGGGAGCAGCTAGAATTGCACGAAGGGAAGGAGGCGCTGAGGTTAATGAAGGAAATCAAGCGGATTTTTGACCCCAAAGGAATCATGAATCCAGGGAAGTATGTCGAGGCAGCGTGATATCTCACGGACAGAGTCGGAGGGGCAAGCAAGGAGGAAGGAAGGAAGCAAGGAAGGGTTATAGTCATCGAGCGCGGAGGCATAAACGTAGGAAACTGAGCCCGCTCCCTTCGGTCAGGCGAGCCCATCGAGCCTTCTCAAACAGATATCCGATTCTTATATGGGGCCGGCGAGACTTAGATGCTAATGAAGTCCTACTCGGTCCACTTCAGGTTCAGTCAGCACTTCGACTTTCCCGCAGAAGATGCTTACAATTGGTGCACTGACTATGATTCAGGCGACATAGGATTGGCCGGGGATAGGGGAAGCCGAGCTGTTCGGCGGATGAATGAAGATACGCTGGTCCTCACCGACACCTACTTCACCGACAAGGGCAAGGTCGTCAGGAAGAAGCTTGTCAGGCTGTATCCCGAGACTCACTCGTGGACGAACACCCGGATCAGCACTGAAGGCAGGTTCTCACAGTTTCTCTATCAGATAATACCCGAGGCGGAAGGTTCTCGGCTGGAATTCACTGGCTCCCAAGTGATTCCTGGGAAGACGCCACCCGCACCAAAGCTAGCGGCACTAGCCAGGTAGTACGTGAAGGAGGATTCGCAGACATGGCAGAACCTCGCCAAGGCGATGGAAGAGGACCTGGGCGGCCGGAGCAAACCGAAGAAGCAGCGCCGCTAAATACATCCGCCACCAATTTCACGCACACTCATGGCTTCGGCTTCATCCTCAGCGATTCTGCGCCCAACCGATCTCGAGTCCGGATGGTGGATTTTCTCGCCTCTTGGGAATCCGCGGCCCGACATGGCCGCGTTCATATTTCGAGACCTTAACGTAGAACATGATTTTCGCCGAATCTTTCCTGCAGATAGGGCCTATCTTTCAGCTTCGATCATTTTCATCCGAGCCCTGACCAATTTCTTGATGAGTGTTACGGGTATCTTCTTGTCTAGAGAAAGGTGGACCGCTGATTTGGTGACTTTGTAACCCGCCAGTTCGCGCCTGTGTTCCTCTATGACTGGAGGGCGCAAATAGAGCCCGATGTGCGCTCTATGAAGACCGAACCAGGCCAGCCGCCCTCTGTAGCTGTAGTAGGGCATTCCGTAGCTTATGCTTTCGGCTGCCATCGGAGCGACTTCCCTGATAGCTGCCCGGACCTCCTTGAGCTTCGGTCGGACTCCTTCTGGAGCGGCTGAAATGTAGAGGCAGTCAGCTATCTTTCTCTTTAGAGGTCGTTTATCCCTCTCGAAGATACGGGAATCCTCGAGGCATTTGCCATTAAGCTGCATGTAAGCTCTGGGAGTTCGTCAGGGAGTACGAAAGGAACAAGAAGAGAAGATACAGAGCGAGGAAGGAGCGGCTCCTAACGAAGGCTACATCTCGTGGTAGAACGATGTCCACATATCATATTTGAGGTCAGAAAGCTCAACCTGGGCGCACTCTTTGATTCACTGCTCCTGAACACCAATTTATACGGCAGGGCGGCCTTCGTCTCACTAAATGGACAGAGTAGGCATACTCCTCGTCTCCAAGTGCCTCAGCTCTTCCGCGATGGTGGACACGTTCCTGCGCAGTCAGAAGTACAGGCCCGAGTTCTACGTCATAGAGAGACAGCTCAACCCCTTCAACCACTCGAGGGCCAAGTTCCACGCCGTGGTCCCCACTCTCGCTCTCGGAGAAATCGTGAAGATAGCACGGAGGTTCCGGGACAGCATCGCCTTCGGTCTCACGGACACCGAGGATTTCGTGGTAGCGGGTGGGAGAGATGCTGTCGAGAAGGAGGCCGGGGTCCCGATGGTCTGCGTTACCAAGAAGTACGCAGTCGAGAGGAGCAAGGCCGACCAGCGCCTCCTATTCGATGCCATATTCAAAGAGGCCAACCCCGACTACAGGGTCTTCGACCCGAGAGACTACCCTGACAGCGATTCGGCAATGCGGGAGTTCAGAAAGACAGCGGCTGGAATGGATGCCGTGGTCGTAAAGCCCGATGCCCCCGCGAGGGGCGCAGGTGTGGGCGTGTGGGGGAGCGACTTCGAGTCGGAGGAGGAAATGTCCTCCTT
>VBPP01000216.1 GCA_005877365.1 Nitrososphaerota archaeon | reverse complement strand
GGAGGTCTTCATTGCGAATTCTCGCGACAACACTGTCTCCGTGATCTCCGACGGTACCTCGTCAACGACGAGTGGGACAACCACTAATATCACGAGCCAGACAGTGACGACTTCCGCCACTTCATCGACTTCGCAGACGGTCACGACTCCAACTTCCACGACAGTGACCACCTCTCCTACCGCAACGACTCAGACGGTCACGATTACTGCGACGACAACCCTAACCACCCCGACGACCGCGACTCTCACCATAATTCAAACAACCACCGTCAACGGCCCCACCACCGTGACCACGACGACGGTGACCACCCCCCCATCGACAACGACTCAGACGGTCACGATTACTGAGACAACGACCTCCACCTCCCCCCCAACCACAATCACGGTGACGACCACAGAGACGTCCGTATCTCCCACCACAACGACCAAGACGACGACGGAGACGACAACCGTCACTGCCATCCCCACCCCCGCAACTGTCACCTCTACGGCCACGACAACCGTGACAGCGACGACCACAGTTACCGTAACAGGTTCAGAGCGGATGCCCACCAAGGCGTCGGTATCCTGCGCTCCCTCAACGGTGGTTGATGGCCACGAGGCCACCTGCACGGCCTCTGTCACCGCGGCGGACGGGAACAGGCCCTCGGGGAAAGTCACGTTCACGAGTAGCGGGAAAGGTGCCTTCGACGAAATCAACTGCAAAAGCGACGACGAAGGCGAGAAGAACGGGCCTGACAACTCGCTGACGTGTCGGGTGGAGTACACACCCTCCGACACAGGCAGGCAGACAATCACGGCCGGCTACCCCGGTGACGGCCTTCGTTCTGGAAGCGCCGGGACGTTCGTTCTCACCGTCGTTAGCCACCACGACGAAGGAGATTCACAGATTGCTTCGCCAGCCACGATTGTAAGACCGCCCAGTTTATCGCTGGCCTCTCTCTTCGCCTTCGGGGCTGAAGTCGCGACTGCGGCTCCATTTCTTATCCCATCCCGTTCGAGACGACAACATCGTCAGACTTGATCGGGGCCGCATAGACCCGACAACCACAATTGGGTCGCTTTCGCTGGCGGAGACAGATTTTGCCTAAGTATCTCGAGGACGCCCCCGGTTGCGGATCGGGATTCGTGAGCGTGGTGGTTAGGAGCCCGTTGTAACCTTGAAGACGTAGGCGCGGCCCGCACGAGTTCCCGTCTGCAGTCTCGAGTGGGCGCCCACGACCACCGTCGTGCAGCTCACAGCGACTATGAGCGAACTTTTCCGGTGAGCATTTCGAAGGCGTCATCCCGGACTTGCAACAGGCATGTCAACTCTGCAACCCTACCACACCATGTGAAGCCTGTTGAAGATGCTGCGAGTCTTTGCGGTCCTGACCGCTGATGCTTACGAAAAATTGTCGCCGAACTCCGTGCCGGCTCATCTCTCGTCGCTTTGCGATTAGCGACTGGATTCAATCAAAATTTCCAATCGATAAACCTGTTCCATACGACCTCGTCAAAGGAATTATAGGGGATAATGCAACGGAAGATTTGAAAAAGATGAAAGGAGAGAAATGAGATGACAAAAAGCAAAGTGTTTTTCGATGTTGCTGGATCTCTCGACGGCTTTATTGCCCCTGAAGGAATGGATTTGACCCACGCGGACGACCCAGATTTCAAGCAGTGGCTCAGCCAATGGACGAAGCTCCAGAGTTGGGTGTTCCAGCAGCGTTTCTTCCGCGAGCGACCTTCAATCGCACCGGCGTGAGCATCATGGGGAAGCGGATGTTCGACGGAGGAGAACGCTACTGGCCCGAAGAAGCACCCTTTCACACGCCGGTCTTCGTCTTGACCCACGAAGTTCGCAAGCCCTGGGAACGCCCTGCCGGCACCACCTTCTACTTCGTGAATGACGGTATACAAAGTGCGCTTTGACAAGCCCGGAAAGCCGCCGGGAACAGGGATGTCCGAATCGCGGGAGGAGCCAACGTTATTCAACAATATCTAAACGCCGGGTTAGTTGACGAGTTTACGATCCATTATTCGCCGGTGTTTTTCGGTCAAGGTGTGCCACTTTTTTCGGGAATGAGCGGGAACATCAATGCGAAAATCAAGGAAGCAATTGCATCCAAAGAAGTTACGCACGTTACATACGAGGTGGGTAAGTGAAACGATTAGAGCGCGCAGGCCTTCCCCCGACAAAAAAGTTGGCACGGCTGCGTACTCTCATTGCATAATTGGAACGGTATGAGCCAAGCGTATGGTTCGGGAGTGGGTCTCATGATTTTTTCGGCGCTAAGAAGTATCAAGATCAAGCCGATATAGGACCATTGGGGTCCAACGGAGCTTACCGGCTAATTCTATGGGCCGGAACGGATTCTCTCCGATATCCGTGAAGTCGCCAAGGTCGCCAAAGCGTTACGTTTTCAAATATAGGAATTGACAAGATAGTGTATGGATACTTCCAAGAGACAATTCAAAACCATAGATGAGTACGTAGCATCCTCTCCGAAGAGTGTTCAGATCATATTGCAAAAACTGCGGCAGACAATCAGAAAGGCCGCGCCTGGAGCAGAGGAAACAATCAGTTATCAAATTCCCACATTTAGGCTGAACGGATACTTGGTATTTTTTGCGGCATTCAAAAACCACATAGGTTTCTATCCGATGCCAGCTGCTATTCGAGCTTTCAAGAAAGAACTATCCCGGTATGGAACGGCTAAAGGCACCGTCAGATTTCCGATAGGCGAACCGCTACCATTATCCTTGATAAGTAAGATTGTAAAATTTAGAGTGAAAGAAAATCTTGGGAAGAATAAGAATCGAAACGATTTACCTCCAAAGAAAAAATGAAATCGTCGCCTCAGTCGCCCCGAAGATTGCTTGTGACGGCCTCAATGACATTGGGTTCGATAGCTTCTAACGGATGGGCCGGAAGCGACCGCCCCTCGCAGGGGGTGGAACCCCAGCTCAAGGCCTGAAGGGTTCGAGCCACCGAGGGTCTCGAACTTTCTCGTCATGCCGGATAATGGATAGTTTGTGGTACTCATCCACCCGCGATTGTCCAATGACCCCGAATGTGCTGTGCCAGCGGGAAGGCTCGTACAACCCTTCCTCTCTCCAGATGGCCATGCTGGCATCCCGAGCGTCGCTGCAGATTCGATGGAAGGAAAAAGGCCTGACTCAACAATGGTTTATCAAGCAAGCCGTCCACTTGAGCCGGTCTTGATCCCCGAGACGAAGTATGCCAAGAGTGGGCGGGTTCACATAGCATACCAGATTTTTGGGGAGGGTCCACTCCCGCTTGTTGTCGGACCGGGGTGGGCCTCCCACATCGAATACGCCTGGGAAGAGCCTTCCTACGCCAGATTACTCCAGAGGCTCGGATCATTCGCCCATGTCGCCTGGTTTGACAAGAGAGGGACCGGCCTATCCGACCGCGTGGCCGAGCTACCCACCCTCGAACAGCGGATGGATGACATTCTCGCGGTGATGGAAGCAGTCGGCTTCGAGCGAGCGGCAATCTTTGGAGTGAGCGAGTCCGGTTCGATGGCCGCGCTCTTTGCCGCGACCTATCCTGAAAGAACAAACGCTCTGATCCTTTACGGTTCCTTCGCCAAACGAATCCGGAGTGAGGATTACCCGTGGGCGCCAACCTACGAGGAACGGAGAAGGTGGATAGATAGTTTGGAAGAGAACTGGGGGAGCCAACTCGAAGTTGCCACCCTTGCCCCCTCCCAGGCGCACGACGAGCGATTCGCGAAATGGTTCGCTACCTACGGGAGGCTGAGCGTAAGCCCATCCGCGGCTGTCGCGCTGGCAAACATGAACACCCACATCGACATCAGGCACGTCCTGCCCTCGATTCACGTCCCGACGCTAGTCGTCCACAGGAAGGGTGACAGGGATGTGGCTGTCGGAAACGGCCGCTATCTCGCGCAACACATCCACGGTGCAAAGTATGTCGAACTTCCCGGAGATGACCACCTGCCTTGGGCGGGGGATGTTGATGCGATAGTCGACGAGGTCGAGGAATTTCTAACCGGGGTTCGCTCATCCAGACCGGTCGACCGCGTCCTGGCCACGATCCTCCTGACCGACATCGTATCGTCCACCGAGAAAGTCAGGGAGCTTGGGGACAGAGGGTGGAAGAGCCTACTCATGAAGCACAACGAAACCGTTCGAAGGGAACTGCTCCGATACAGGGGTCGCGAAGTGAAGACGACTGGGGACGGTTTCCTGGCGACATTCGACGGCCCAGCGAGGGCCATAAGATGTGCCTGTTCGATTCGAGACGCCGTTCATCAGCTCGGGATCTCAATCAGGGCGGGATTGCATACCGGGGAGTGCGAATTGATGGGCGACGGCGATATCGGAGGGGTAAGCGTCCATGTTGCCGCGAGGGTGGGTGCGAAAGCCGGACCCGAGCAGGTCGTTGTTTCCAGCACCGTCAGAGATCTAGTGTCTGGCTCTGGAATCGAGTTCAGCGAATTTGGCACTCACACTCTCAAAGGGATCCCGGGTAGATGGCGACTCTACTTGATAAACGCCTAGGGAAAACTCTTTGCTTACATTTAGGCTCGCTCCACGACATAAATATTACAGGCACAGCTGCTTGTATCTGACCTTGAGCAGCAATACCGAAGGAGAGGAAGGAGAGGCAGTGATGCAAGAAAGAGACGCGGATGCTTCCCCCGAGGTCCAGTCAGTCGAAGAGGAAGAAGAAGAGGAACTCGAAGGGGAGACTGAGGACGAGACAGAGGATCGAGAATCCGAGAGCGTTGAAGAAAGAGAAGACGAAATGGCATCAAAGCGCACAAACACGGTGCGCCCGGTCAGCGACAAGGGACAGACCGCGAAGAAATCGCGACCTGGGAAGAAGCAGAAGAAAGTCACTCGGAAAAAGACGATGAAACGTTCTCCCTCTGCAAAGAGGACCAGCCACTGACGATTGCCTAACAAGCCTTGGTTCAGGAGCTTCGGGCGGGCGCTGACGTGCATCTCTCAACTATCTTAGCGTGTCACTCCTCGGCCTTCGAGAGATGCTTTACAGATTCTTCAACGGCTCTGTTCGTTGCGTTGGTTACACCCAAGAGTGCCGCAGCGACCAGAGCATAGCGGAACCCGGCAACGACTCCGTCTGCCGAAGCTGCCGGACCCGCGGCCCCGATTGGCACAGGATCCAAAGCGGTGGCGATGGTCAGGAGTACCGCCAAACCCAGGGGGAAACCGACACGCTGCGAAGTGGAGATCAGCCCGGAGGCAAGACCTTCCTCCCCGGGCCTTGTGCCCGCCAGCGCGGCGATGTTAAGCGCCGGGAAGCCGATGCTCGCGCCAAGCGCCCAGAGACTCATGCCTGGCGCTATGCCGAGATAGTCCCCCTGCGCCGAAATCTGCGTGAGCAGAGCAAAACCCACAGTGATGAATGCTGTGGCTGCCACCAATACCCGTCTGATGCCGAGTCGATTCACGAACCAGGATGAGCCCCAGCCTCCCACAACGAAGAAGATGATCGCGGGTGGGAGAAATCCGAGACCGGCCTGCAATGCGGAGTAACCCAGTATTTGCTGCATGTAGATTGTCAGGATGAAGCCGAGTCCTCCGCTCGCTGAGGTAAAAATCAGAGCAAGGACGTTTGCGGATAGGACGGTCCCCCGTCGCAGGAACCCCAGGGGCACCAGCGGGAACTTCGAGCGGGACTCGACGGCAACGAAGCCGGCAAGTGCGAGCAGGGAGAGGCCCAGCGGTATGATGGCCTGCAGGGAGGAGAAGCCCTCGTTCGAAGCATTCGTCAAACCGTAGACGAGGAGTATCAATCCGCTCGTCACAGTCAGGGCGCCCGGCAGGTCCAAACGTCGATTCGCCATCCGGCCGCCGCCATCCGGAAGGAGCTTCTGAGAGAGGGCAGCCGCTGCAACCCCTATCGGTACATTGACGAACATCACCGACCTCCAGCCGAAGAGAGCGGTGAGTATTCCGCCCATGATGGACCCCGCCGCGAAGCCGGCTGAGAGTACGGCGACGAATATTCCGAGTGCCCTGTTCCTCTCCCTTCCTTCAGAGAAAAGCATGACGAAGATTGACAGAGCCGTGACGGACGAGATGGCTGCCCCGACACCTTGTACCGCCCTAGAGACAACCAGGGATAGAAGGGATGGGGCCAAACCTCCCGTGAGAGAAGCAAGGGAGAAGAGGATGACTCCGATGATGAACAACCTCTTCTGACCATAGACGTCTCCCAATCTTCCGCTGAGCATCAGAAAGCCTGCCATGGTGATCCCATAGGCGCCCACTATCCACTGGCTGTCGGCGAGAGTGACCAGAAATTGGGTCCGTATGGAAGGCAGGGCTATCTGGACGATGGAGAAGTCGATGACGTCCAGGAAAGCAGCCATGATAACCAAGGCGAAGACCAGCCAGACGTGGGTTATCGGCTTCGCCGCAGGCTGAGACCCTGCACCCTGGTTCTGATCGTCTTCTTCCAATAAGCTCTTCCCACCAACCCCGCGCTAGTGAACGCTATATATGCGGTAGTCGTCCCCTACTAAGTAGGTAACGCGGACCTGAGCACGTCAAGGCGGCTTGACTAGTCAGTTGCCCTAGCAACTACGACCCTCTTTCGCGCTCCAAAAATGGAGGAAGGTAGAGGATTCGTTCCCTCTACTTCTGCTCGTATATCTTCCCGTGGGATTCGCCGGTGACCTGGTTTCCTGAGCCTTCGACCCAGCCCTTCACGTCGTTCAGCCAAGAGAGCTTCTTGGACTGAGTCATGAAGTGGACCTCTCCTTCCCAGGATTGCGTCGTCGGGCTGGTGTTCTTACCCGTGCCCTTGCACCAGGCGGCTATGAAATC
>VBPP01000215.1 GCA_005877365.1 Nitrososphaerota archaeon | reverse complement strand
GCTCCAGCCCATCGCGCAACAGCTCCTCCAGAGGCACCTTGAGTTCGACCCTCTCTTCCCCCTTCTTGTCGACGAAGAGTGCTAGAATGCCCATCTGGACTAGGGTATCTATATAGTCTGAACACTTGGTCTTGGAGAGCATTACTTTTTCGCGGCTCCCTTCTTTGAGTTCAAGCGCAGAGAAAGCTTGGGTGTTTTCACTAATAATGCGTTGTGACTTCGAAATCTCGATTTGTAGTCGGTAATACACCCTCGTCACCATCAACCCCGCGCACTCTAGTATTCCGCGCAAGCCGCGGAGACGAAGGGCGATCTGTCCACGCGCGCACGCGCAATAGGACCGAGTTCTGAGCACAGGATGAAAGGAACCCGGGAGTGAGTGCAGGGGCCGTCCCGCCGCAGAGGGGCTGAAGCCCGAAACAGCGGGCCAGAGGGCGATAATCGCTCAAAATTACGATTCTTGCTGAAACCACGTACACTTTCCGCTAGATTTGATGGTAATGGAGGTGAATTTCAACTATAGATTCCGCCTCCATCTTTATTTACACCCAATCGGCATATTTCACCGATGCAACGCCTGACGCTGAACGAGATTCTCACGGTAGAAGGGCAGCCATGCTCCTTCTGTTTCGCCATCGTGTCCCTCAGAGCGTTCAGGAACCGACTGACGGGGCATGAGGCGGAAGAGTATACCAAGCACCTCTATCGTGAGCACGGCATGAAACCCTACCAAATCGATAGATAGCAGCATATCCGCTCCCAGAATGAACGAGGGTGACGGAATAATCGGGGACGGGCAGTCTCTGCTGGGAGGGGGTCCTGCGATGACTTTCAAGTCTCGCCCGCCTGCCTGCTTCTATCGATCGCCGAAGGACCGACATGTTTCCGATTGACAAAATTTTACGAGCAAATCAATTCTTTTCGCTTCAGCGTGTCTTAGCAACCCCGCGCTAGCCTTTCTTCGATGGCTGTAGTAACCCAGCAGGCCGAACAGATCCCGAAGCTCGAAGAGAGAATCAGAGAACTCGCGACAACTCGTGACGCGGTGCGCGCTGACATCGACGCCTTGAGGGAGCAGGTGACGATACTGACGTTGGAGAATGAGGTCACAGCCCTAGAGGAGGAAGTCAACAGGCTACTAAGCGAGAAGAAGACACTCGAAGAGAAGGTAGCTTCCTTCGACCCTCCGGAAGAAGTCGAAGACATCGAAAAAGCGGCGTACTAGGTCTTAGTCCGGTATCTGTTAGAGGACGGAACCAACGGGGTGGCGAGGCTCAGAACGGAGGCGAGCCTCTCCAGCCTTTCTTTTTCGCTTCTAAGGTAAGAAACATTCTCGGTAAGGACCTCGTACCTCCTCTCCAGGATCTTCACCTCCCCCTCGCTCCTCACCCTCTCTATCGACGACTGAAGCTCCTCCTCCTTCGCGACTATCTCCTTCATCTTGAAGTTCATCGCCTCATTCTCGGACTTCAGTCTCTCCATCGCCTTTCTGACTTTTTCTAGCTCGGCGGCGGGCGCGAGAAGATACTTCTTCCGGCTCTCTATCGTGGGGAACTCCGCCCCGCATTTCTCGCACTGCCCGATTGAAACCTTGATTGGCGGTGGGTGAGCGCTTCCGCTCGAGGGTTCCGCCACCGCTTCAAATCCCCGCGCCGGAGCTATCTTCCTGCTTCCACACTTGGGACACGCTGCCAACTTCAGGAGTTGCTCCTCTCTAGCCGACTAAAGCCTGACAGACCAAGAATTGTAGTCTGTTTGCTTAAACTCTCGGTGAGACGACTCCCTGCGCCGCGGGCCGATGAGAGAGTACCCTCGCCTGACCTCGTTCTTCACCGCACCTCAATTCCGCCTATCCGAGACGAAGAGCAGTTCTTCCGGATAGACCCCTCACGGCTCTTGGGGACCTTCGCCTTCGCAAGGCAAACCTCGAGAATGTCAAGGGTCGCATCCACTTTGAGGAGTTGCCGGAGCCGAAGAAGGGCTGGGCGAAACAGAGTCAACACAGAGGTCAAAAATGGTTATCCTCTGGGCGAGATTCTTAGGAATCCACGCGGCTCCCTTCGATCTGCTGCCCGGTCTCCTCGGTTGGTGTGTTGTCGAGTAGGATCTTCCCTGCTTTAGCCCTGTTTGCTGACCTCGTCCCTGAAACCTGGGTGGCAGCGAGTGAGAACATCTTTCTCTGAAGTCCTAACCTCCGCATCGTACCAGCCCAGAGGGCTGTCACCATCGCCATCTCCCGAAGCGCCGGAGAGCCGCGACAACTCCCAACACAACTACGGCGAGCACAAGGCTGGACTCAAGATCACCACCAGAAATTGGCTGGGAAGTGCTGAGGATGGTCGAGCCCGTAGCCTTGGCGTCAGCGGCCGCTTTGCCCGTGTTGGGAGGGCTGGTGAGGGGGGTGAGGGGATAGTGCTCTGGAAGGTAGGAACCCGGCAAGATGAGCGGTGCGCGCGCCTTCTGCGAGAAGTCGAAGGCCTCCATCAGGTTCGAGGCCGCCGCATCCCGCGCTGCGATGGGCTGCAGGTTGAAGAGCGTCTCGATGAACTTCAGAATCGAACTGTGGTCGGCTAGGGTGGGGTCGATGAATCCCCGCTTGGCATATGGAGAGATGATCAGGCAGGGGACGCGAAAGCCGTAGCCGTACTTGTCCACCTGCGGGGGAGGGACATGGTCGTACCATCCACCGTAGTCGTCCCAGGTGATGAAGACCGCGGTGGACCTCCAGTACTGGCTCCGCATAATCTGGTCCACCAAGCCGACCACCAAGTCCTGCATGCCCTTCGTCAGGGAAGCGTTCGGGACGAACGACTTGAAAATCGGGAGAGGGTTCCACCCGCTTGCGTACAGCTGAGCGTAGTATCTCCAGGAGACACCGGAGGTCTGAAGTTCGTCGAAGATGCTTGGGAATCCGAGCCTGGTGGGGCGATCGTTCGTCACGATTCCGCCAGACTGTCCGGCGACGAGGTAGAGATGGTTGGGGAGGCTCGGCCCCGCGACAGACGAGAAGTAGTTGTCCATGAGGACGTACTGAGAGGCGTAATCCCAGTAGTAAGGTATCTGGTGGTAGTCGAAGTAGCCCATCGTCATGACCGACGCAGCGGTGTAGACGAAGCCATCCATCTTCCCGCCGTCAAACTCAGCGTGAGCACACCCCCACGAGTGGCAGATGTCACGCGGGGGGACGTCATTATTTAGCGGGAAGGGCTTGACGGAAGCAGTCCCGTTGGGCTTGGCGGGGAGAGCGACTCCGGGCGGCAGCCCGTTCGCATCCGGGTAGGTTCCGAAGTAGTTGTCGAAGGAGTGGTTCTCCTGGACGATGACGACGACGTGCTGGATGGGAACTCCGTTGCTCGAAGCCCTCTGAGCGACCGGAACGCTCGAAATCAGAATCAGAGCGACCACTGTGACCTGAAGAAAGAGGCTCAACCGGGACAAAACAAATGCCTGAGAACCTTAGATTCTATATTAACGTGACTTCCACGCTGGCGGGCAACGAATAAGCGTGTCAGAGTTTAGGGGCGGCTCCGGCGTTGGCCTTCAAGTTCTCGGTCAACCAGCTGACGCCATACGATTCTTGACTGCACGCGAAGTGAAAGCTGAAGAGGCTTCCGTTCGACGAGCCCTCAACAA
>VBPP01000129.1 GCA_005877365.1 Nitrososphaerota archaeon | reverse complement strand
AGAGGTCTATTCCGGCCATGTACTTCAGAACTTGTATTGCCGTCTTCTTGTCAGAGACGTTGACCACGCTCGGCGCAATGGTTCTCTGGAAGAGGCATGAGGCTGCCACGGTTCTGTCGTGGCATTCGTCGCCCATCAAGAGCGCCTGCGAGATGATCGGCTCCATCTCCAACCCTCCCAGCTCCCCGAGAGCATCACGGAGGGTGGGGGCGAGGACCTCCTTCACCCACACGAGGTTGTCCAGAGTCTTCGTGTCGTAACGCCCAAACTGCATCCCCAGCTCGGGCAGCGCGATGTACGCCTTGTTCCCAAAGGTTCGGTTCTCGACTTCAAAGACAGGCATCGATTCGGAGGTCGCGCCACAGAGGCAGCTTATCGCGTTGTGGTCGAGCGAGGAGTCAAACTTCACCTCACCCTGCTCGGCCTTCCGAACAGCCTCGTTAGGAGTCTTGGCCCAGCCCTCGAAGAGCATTGCCGCGATCATCGAGCTGCGCATGGGCCCCGCCATCCTCTTCCATTCTACGTGTGGACCAGAATGGAAGATGGTGTGAGGCTTGAGTCCGTCTATCACGTCTCCTGCCCTTTTCACATCCGTCAGGTAGCAGCGCGAGGAGACCATCCGTTTGACGACTTCTTGGTTAGCTTCCCGAATCTTACTTTCTAGGTTCGTCGCAGAATTCAAAATTCATGCCACCGTTGTGAAAATCACGGGGCACTTGATATGCGTTTCTTAGTCGATCCCTGCCTGAATTCGCCTTTCTCTAAAAGTTTCTCATTTCTATGAGTTCGCTTCGGTAAATTATCTTGCCTCTCTTGATGACATATCTACGGACAGGGATGTCTAGAAACACATCGGAGATGGCCTTGGTCCCGAGAACCACAAGGTCGGCGTTCTTGCCAGGCTCCAAACCATACGAATTTTCTATTCGAAGGATTCTTGCTGCGTTGTAGGTAATCATGTCTAAGAGCATCTTCTGGTCGGCGATGGAACCCAACTGAGCCACATGCTCGTAGAGTGAGCCGATGAGCAGGAGGTCTCCTCTTCCAAACGGTGTGAAAGCGTTCCTTATGTTGTTAGATGAAAATGCTATGTTCACGCCGCCCTTGACAAATGGGACCGGATTCAGCACGGCACGTCGCACTCGGCTTCTGTCACTTCTGCCGCCCATGTACAGATCAGTCGCGGGTAGCGGAACTACGTTGATTCGCGCTTCTTTCATCTTCCTTATTGTACTCTCAAGCACCGACGGATCGACGCTCGCAAGCGTAATCATGTGCCCGACAGTGACGCGTCCTTGATACCCTTCGTTGATCGTCTTCTCGATGATGTAGTCTATGGCACGGGATCGCAGGTCGTTTATGTCGTCCCCGAAATCAGCATGAAAATCCAGGTCCTTGCTGTACTTCTTGGCGAGGCCAAACACCAAATCTATGTGCTTCTTCGTATCCTCGAACCTGTTTTCGTTATACGGGCATCCTCCGACGACATCTGCTCCTAACTTCAGAGCTTCTTCAATGACCTCGTAAGCCCCGGGGAACTTCACTAGTCCCTCCTGCGGAAAGGCGACTATTTGCAGATCGATCAATCCCTCGTACTCGTCTTTGAGCGCAAGCATCGATTTGAAGCCCGTCAATCCTGCCAGTGGATCTGTGTCCGGATGCACCCTTGCTATGGTGGTACCGTTTGAGATGAGCATGTTCAGGACTTGTCTTGCTCTAGACGTCACCTCCTCTTGTACGAAACTTCGCTTCAGCTCGCCGGTGATTCTAAGCGCGCCGGCCAGAGTACCTTCAACATTCGGTTTTATCCTCTCCAGGAGTGCCTTATCGGGATGATCCAGATTTCAACGGTTCAGCGGAGTGTCTATGTGAGTTGTGCCTGCTTGGGATGGTGCATCAACCACCGCACTGACAAACGCTGCTGGAGAGCCAACCGTGGCTGATCCACCGACCCCCTCTGCACAAGGGAATGGCGCCGTGGAGTTGTGGCCTTGTCAGTCTCCCACTTCGGTGTCTCAATCGCAGTCGCTATTCGATAGTCCATGAAGTTCGCCCGTAGGTGTTCCCATCCTCGTCATACTTGGTCTCCTACAAGCCACAGTGCTCGCGAAGAGCGAATGGGAGCATGTCCATCCAGCAGAGCATAATAGGGGCCTAGGTAAAGCGACATGGGAGCGCCCATGTCCACCGCTAGCCAAAAGTTAGCCAGCTTCGACCGGAAATAAGATCGAGGTTACGTCATCGTCAATCACAGGGGAAATGCGGGCCCAATTTCAGCGTGTGCGGCTAATCACGCTGTATCGGGCGAGCGTGCTGGAATCCTCAGCCCGAGATTCTTGTAATCAGGTACGTTCCACGTAATCAACGCGTGAGAAGCAGCCTCTGCCTGCGCCGCGATGAGAAAGTCGGGGAGAATTCTCTGGATCCCACTGCCTCTCCCACTGAGGTGCCTGGAATAGAGCTCACCGGCGCGTCTTGCTATTCTGAGCGACTTCGACGTCTTGACCTCGATGTTATTCACCGCAACGAAGCTCTGCACTCGAGCCTCCTCAGATTTCGGATCTCCGGAGAGATATATCCCGGTGTAAAGCTCTGCGTACGCTACGTCGGATATCACCAACCGGGTCTTCTTTTCCATAGCTCGTCGCAAGAACCGATCAGTTTTTCTTGCGAACCTGTCATCTCGCAGGTGGCTGACCAGAACGTTCGTGTCTAGCGAATAAGTAGTCACTTCTTTCTGCTCTTTCGCCTTAGCCAGCCGACAATTTCAATAGAGTCACCCATGTTCCTGAATACGGGATGAGTCTTCCAGGCCCCTCTCGTCTCCTCCATCACCGACCCCCAGCTCTTCCCAATCTTCTCCACCACTATTTTTCCACCTTGGCTCCTAACATCCACAGTATCGCCCACATTTACTCCAACCTCCTCCCTAACTTTTTCGGGGATAGTTATCTGGTACCGCCGTGCTACCTTCACTCTCAACTCATTCTAAGCGTTTTGGCCGCCCACCATGTCCTCACGAGACGATGGGGTGAAGTGCTGGATTTTTGGCGCTCCGGCGTGGGTCGACCAAGCTCTGACAAGCAGGGTTTCTGCAAGAAGCTTCCATTTCTCACTTCTCGCTCAGGAGTGCTGTTGGGCGCTCCGCAGCTTCGGATACGGATTGGAAAATCT
>VBPP01000128.1 GCA_005877365.1 Nitrososphaerota archaeon | reverse complement strand
TACTCTCGTTCACACAATCGAAGACGAACTGCCCTAATAAGCGCCAAGGTTTCCAAAACGATCAATCCCAAAAGGTTCATCACTGAGAGGTTGACTTCTCCATGCAAACAATCGACGTGTTATTACGAATCTCGCCTTAAGGTTACAGCCCTTCTTGTCAGGAGGGATTGATAAACATAGAGTTGGCTTCCAACGACTGCAGGCGCGAGGCGACTTTAGCGGCAGAGAACGAATTCCTACGTCGTGGATGTGAATCCCGCCTCTTCTGGGTTGAGACCCGGATCTCCCCAGTAGATTGGACAAACATAAAATGGTCAAGTTATACCCTAGAGCGTCTTGGACTGGCGGGGCTACAGGAAGCTGACGCTTTTGTTCGTGGTCCTATCGATAATCACGGACGCAACCATCGTCGCCTTTGACGGATATGTGCCCCGCGGGACGTTGACAAATCTTGAGGGAGTAATTGCGGTCTACGTCATTCTGGTAGTACTGCTCTTGGCGAGGCCCTCGTGGGGGCTGACGATTACTTTGGTCCTTTCCGCCCTCTGGCTCTTGGCTCAACTCGGCAATGCGTTTTTCAGCTCCGCACCGCCCGGCTTTACGTTCCCCCAAGGATTCACGGCCTACATATTCGGATACGGTGCAATCCCACCGAACGCAGCTATCGGATGCCCATATGGCTGTCCACCCTTCGGCTATTCTGCTCTCGCTTCAATCATACTTCAGATTCCAGTGATCCTCCTCGCTTTCATGGGCAGGAGCTACATCAGGCGGGGTTCGATGCTGAAAGCGGCAACGATGACAACCTGACCGACGAGCCGCCTGCGTTGATAGACTGAGTCGACCTCACTGAAGACATGCGCACTCAGATCATTTTTGGGATGCTAAGTCTTCCGAAAGCACCCCACCCTCTTGTAGGCGCAGCACGAGCACTTCTCGCAGGCCTCGTACATCTGGTGCTCACAGACCCTGCACGTGCAGACTGGCATATCAGGTCCTGATCTTCTCGAAGATGACCTCTTCCGGGTCTCTCCCGAGGACCACCCTCAAATCCTCCCTTGAGGGCTTCGAGCTTCTTCACGTCGTGCCCTTCCTCGCTAACATGAGTACTGGGTAGAAAAGAATGGGGTAGAGTACATGCGCATCTTCGGAAACTTCGTTGAGCACGATTACAGAATGGAAGTCAACAAGGTACAGGTAGCGCAGGTTCATCGCAAGTGGGTCTCCATCAGAGATCAGTTTGGAGTGTCGATAACGGGTAATGCAGACCCAAGGATGGTGATCGGAGCAGTCATCGCCATAGAGCATGAAGAAGTGACGGAAAGAAGACACTAGAAATCCTCGCTCGTGACCGCGTGGGGTGCGGATGACATCCCATCCGGAAGATCCTGGCCCCGATACTGTTGATATGGGCTCGTGAGGCCTGGCTTCCCCACCCTTGCTAAAATGACAGGTCAACCAAGGCGTCTTACATGTTTCTCCGCTCCCCGAACCCTTCTTCGGGCCGCTGATTTCACCTATAGGCTGTCGTCATGGTAACACCTCGAAGGCAGCCATCATAGCATGATCCTCGTGCTCGAGATTGTGACAGTGGAAGACGTACCGGCCGGTGAACGTGCGGAACTTGATGAAGACCTCCGCCTCGTCGTCCGGCCCGAGCGGCGTGGTGTCCTTCTTGAACGAATTGTACACCGGCGGAGCACGCCCATTGATCTTCTGAATCTGGTGCGCTTCGAGGTGCGGGTGGATAGGGTGGGACCAGTCGCCGCCGTCGTTCTTGAAGATCCATCGCTCGGCGGTATTGCTCTTAGGGGTCGCATCGTTACGTCTGGGGTCAAACTCTCGGTCGTTGATGACCCAGTGGTGGTCCTGTGCAAACACGAATCGCCTGGTCTGGACGATTTCCTCTGGACGAATTGGGGTGTGTGGTCGCAGCGTCGTCCCTGAGACGACGCTGGCGTCATTGCTGACGGGCGATCCGCTCACGATAAACTTCAGCAGCGGCGTCCCCGGTTTCGTCACCCCCGAGGGGGTGGCCCCTTCCCTCTGCTCCAGGATGTTGTTCAGGAACACCTCGTTTGGCGCGTCCCGAAAGTCGATGATGACGTCCGCTCGCTCGGCCAGCGCGAGCCGGATGCTGGTTCGAGGGATCGCAAACGGGAGCAGCCAACTGTCGTTGCCGATCTGGAGGAACTGTCCCGACGAGAGTTGAAGTTCGTACCAGCGGGCGTTGCTGCCGTTGAGCATTCGGAACCGGTACTTTCGCCGCTGTACGTTGAAGTAGGGCTGAGCCTTCCCGTTGACGACGAACACGTCTCCGAGCCACCCGTTGAATTCGTCCTGCCCGGGATTGAAGACGAGTTGGGCGTTCTGGTCAAAGACCCGGTCCTGGAACACGAGCGGGATATTGAAGGAGTCGGCCGGAAGCGTCCCACCGTCGATGAGACCCTTCTCGAGCTCGTCCGTGAGCAGGTAGAACCCCGCCAAGCCCATATACACGTTCTGACCGGTCAGGTCCATCATGTGGTCGTGATACCACTGGGTCGAGGCAAAGTCCGAGATTTCCTGCTGGTGAGTGGCTGGATTGATCGGGGCGATGTTGCCGTAGCAGAAGTCCCTCGACTCATTGGGCGGGATCACCTGAGAGGGGAAGACGCTGTCGGATCCGTCGGATTCCGAAGAGTTATGCCCGCCATGATTGTGGACAATCGTGTTAACAGTGAGGCCATTCACGAAGCGTACGATCGCGGGTTCATTGTGGTTCACCCGGAACGTCGGACCCGGGTACAGCCCGTCGTAGCCCCAAATCACCGTCTCCGGGTGTCCCGGAATAATTTCCGCCGTGGCCTTCTTCATCTGGACCGTATAGAACTTCGGGGCGCTGAGACCCGACACCGCCGGGAGTGCACAGCGGTGGGTGAACGAATCGCCGGGCTGTTTCACGGGGGGAATGGGAAGGGCCTGCGTGAAGGGGGTGAACCGGATCGGCGTGCGAAACTCCTGATCATCCGCTGGGGCGATCCTTCTCGCCTGCGTGAAGGGGGCGAACCGGAGAGGCGTGCGAAACGTCTCATCAGCCACCCGGGCGATCCCTGTCCCCTGCGACAGGAGAGAATAGAGGGCGCCATTCACCAGCGTGGCGGAACCGAGCACCGCCGCTCCGTATTTGATAAACTCTCGTCTCGTGATTCGTCGGCTCATGAAATTTCCTCGGGTAATAGGTGCGTCTCGAACGGGCAGAGCGCCGGATGTAACTTAAACCTTTACGTTTCAATCGGCTTTTGTCGTGTCCACCAAGGAATTATTCGCTTAGAACGGGGAAGCAGGTAGTAGTTGGTTTCCCCCACTGCACCGTCTGCATAACCCTTCATTATTGGGAAGGCCCTGACTGTCTTTCCTTGGCTACCAATTCGAAGAACCGCAGTAAACACCCCTGGTCAGCGCCCATTTGACCAGCTGGCCAGCAGCACTTTTGTTTCCCCGAAAGGCCTTCGATGGGCTTTTGCAGAAGGGATAGGTGGATGGTAACAACGCTTCCCTCACGCTGAGTTTCAGCGAGGTAATGGATCAACACAGACAGAAAGGGAAAAGCTCGAAAGCCTGCTTGCGATGCACCTGCAAGAATACGAGAGGCGAGAGAGAGAACCCTGGCTGACTGGCTGGCTGGGCTAGGCTTTCTGAAAGCAGCCGACCCTCTTGTAGGCGCAGCAGGTGCACTTCCCGCAGGCCTCGTACACCTGGTGCTTACAGACCCTACACGTGCAGACTGGCATATCAGATTCTGATCTTCTCGAAGATGACCTCTTCCGGGTCTCTCCCGAGGACCACCCTCAAATCCTCCTTGAGGGCTTCGAGCTTCTTCACGTCGTGCCCCTTCCTGACGAACCTCTTCACCTCCTCCGCGAACGGCCTCGCCTTGTTCGAGTCGATCATCTTGTCCGCGAAGCAGACGACTTTCTGTTCGAGCGTCCTCGGCATGTAGTCCCCCTCCGGGAGGCCGAGCTTCCTCGCCTCCTCCCGGGTGATCCCGGCCCCGACGTGTCTCTTCACGACCTCCGCCACCCTCTCGTCGACCCCCTCCCTCCTGAGGATCTCCGCCCCCTCGTATCCGTGCTTTACGGTCTGTATGCGCGTTCTTCCGATGTCGTGCAGAAGTGCCCCCGCCTGAATGACATTCTTGTTGACCACAACGCCTCTCCTGGCGAGCTCGCTCGCGATCACCCTCGCCACCCGCTCGACGGCCCTGCAGTGTTCGACTATCACCGGGATGCTGCCGTACTTTCTGTGAATCCGGAGAGCCTCTGCCTCGTCGGGAATCACTTACTGACGTCCTCTTCGAGCTGCTTTATCTTCCATCGTTCGGGTCGCCCGGCGTCCCGCAGTGGTAGAACTCGTGCGTCTCCTCATACTCCAGCCTCTGCTTGAGCCTGCCCAGGACCTTCTTCCTCTGCGTCTGAATGAACCCGTCGGTCTGGTCTCGCTGGGCTTTCCACCTGTAGACGAACCAGCCCCTCTTAGGGTCTCTCACCCTGACGCCAGTGATCAGGCTCCTCCCGAAGAGGTCGTAGAGGGACTTCCTCACCGTCTTTATCTTAAGCCCGGTCGCTGATGCGATCTCCTCGTCGGTCGCGTTCTCGTTGTTGAGGAGAGCCCGCGCTACCCTGACGTAGTCAGGCCCACCGATGAGGCCCGCCACCTTGACGAAAGTATCCTCGTACTCTATCTTCATTCTGTGATTACTTGCTTGCCCCTCTCCTTCGGGAGAACTCTCAGCTTACTTTTGCCGAAGTCCCTCTTAAGCTCTTCTCCGCCCTGAATCTCGTGTAACGCGATCGCCAGGGCGGCAACCTCCGAGTGGGGCTGGTTCGTCACCGAGACGTTGTAGTCGGCCATATGATACATCTCCCCCGGCACCTTCGGCCCCCCCACAACGACGAGGAACCTCGTGAACTTCTTCAGCTCGCCCACCCTTTCGAGGAGCGGCAGCCCGTACATCGTGAGATGGACGACCTTCCTGCCATCCTTCCTCGCCGCCTGGACGACGCCCCTCCAAGGGGTGCCGACGGTCACCTCGAAGCTTCCTCCCCAGGACTCGTTTACGTCCCTGACCTGCTGGACGAGCTCCGCCTCCGCCTCCTCCAGGTAGATCGCCTCCGCCCCCAGCGCCCTCGAGACTAGGCAGAGGTGGGTGAGTGTTCTGTCGTCCCTGACGAACCTGTGGCCCACCCGAAGCACTCGGATGCTAAGTGGGGGCATCGACCCCGCCGTCCGGAGCGGTTGTGGTGGCGACCTGCCCACTAACTCCCAGCCTCTCTTCTATCGCCCCCATCAGCCTCTCGAATCCCTCTCCCGTCTTCGCGGATACCCCGACATACTCCTTCAGACCCAGCCTCCACGCCTTCTTCCCCAGCTGCTCCCCCGTGAGGAGGTCCGCCTTGTTCATCACCACGAGCGTCCTTCCTTCGGGAACGCCGAGCTCGGAGAGCGTCCAGGTGCAGCTCTCGAAATTCCTCACGAGCTTCTCCTCCGGCTCTGAGGCATCTACGAGGAGCAGTACGAGGTTCGAGTAGGAGACCTCCTCCAGTGTGGATTTGAACGCCTCAATCATGTAAGTGGGGAGGCGGCTGATGAACCCAACCGTATCCGAGATGAGCAGCTTCGTGTGGTCAACCATCATCCCCCTCGTCGTCGGGGAGAGCGTCGTGAAGACTCCCACGCCGACGTCCTTCGACTCTCCCGAGAGGCGGTTGAAGAGCGTCGTCTTCCCCGAGCCGGTGTATCCGGTAATCGCCATGCTCGGCAGCCTCATCCTTGCTCGATGCTGCCGGAAGATCACCCTCCGATTCCTCACCTCATCGACCTTCCTCCTGAGCGTCCCCACCCGATCCTTCATCATCCTCACGTAGACGTCCACCTCGTACTTGCCCAGACCGAAGAAACCGGGCTGCTCCCCCTTCTTCGCCATCCTCACCTTGTCCTTGGCGCGCGGCAGCTCGTAGTTCAACTCGGCCAGCTGAACCTGCAGCTTCGCCTCCGCAGTGGAGGCCCTCATCGCGAATATCTCGAGGATGACCTTCTCCCTGTCCTTCACCTCGACCTTGCAGAGCTTCGCCAGGTTGTACGTCTGCGAACCGCTCAGCCTCGCGTCGAAGACGACCGCATCAAGGTGGTTCTCCCTCACGATTCTCGCAGCCTCCTCGGCCTTCCCCGAGCCGATCCCAAACTTCGCCCTCGCGAGATACTTCTGGGAGATGACACCGGCCGGCTCGTAACCCGCCGCCTCCGCGAGGGCCTTGGCCTCCTCTATGACGTACTGCTCCGGATAGACTACCAGTAGGGCCTTTCTCAACGCACCCCCTCGATTCCGCTCACTCCAAACCCCGCCCTTTTAAGAATCGGTTTTATTCGGCTCTTTTTAGGGAATTGAGCTTGCAGCTCTTCGACGAGAAGCGCCGCCTCTCGCTGATGTTTGACTACGTCTTCGGGAGGGGAGTGAGCGGGGCGCTTCCCAAGAGCGGGCTCAAGGCGGTCTACTCGAGGAAGTCGGGGAGGGTCAAGGAGGTCCTCCACGACGGAAGGCTCTTCGCGACGGTAAAGACGAGCGGCGCGATCGCCCTCTCGGTCTATGGCGCCAATAAAATGGTCAAGAGCAGAGCCTTCCTGCGGAACTGCGTCGTCGTGAAGGACGACGCGGTGGAGTTCGTGAAGGAGGGGAAGTCAGTCTTCTGCAAGTACGTCGACTCCGCCGGGAGGGACGTCCTGCCGAGAAGCGAGGTCGCCGTCCTCGACCGGGGCGGGAGGGTGGTAGGGGTGGGGAGGGCGGTCATCGCGGGGCGCTACATGCAACAGTTTTATTCGGGGGTAGCGGTGAAGGTCAGACAGGGCTCGGGATTCAGTTGAAGCTAGGCGACAGACAGGCGAGGCGGATGATGGAGAGGATGGGGATCAACATGAAGGAGATGCCGGGGGTAGAGGAGGTAATAATCCGCACCGCGGAGAAGGAGATTCACATACGCAACGCGTCCGTCTCGGAGGTCAACGCCCAAGGAAATCGGGTCTTTCAGGTGGCAGGAGAGGTCGAGGAGGTCGCGAGGGAGAGGAAGACCTTCAGCGACGAGGACGTGCTCCTCGTGCAGCAGCAGGCCGGCGTGTCGAGGGAGAAGGCGATCGCCGCACTCGAAGAAGCGGAGGGAGAGGTCGCGAGAGCCATCCTGAAGCTTACGTCATGACGACCGCGTCAACGACCGTGAGGAGACACGCGAGGTATGGGCCGCCCGACCATTACCTATCCCCACCGAGCGCGGGGATATGCCTCAGCGTCTTCGCGCAAGTCGAGAGGGGTTCCCAGGTCCTCGTGGGTGTCCCCAAACGCCACGAGCGTTGGACATCCGAGTGGCTCCTCTCGTGGCACTTCTACGAGGAAGAGGAGCTGAAAGAGGCGCTTCTCGAGAAGAGGCTTCCTTCCACCTACCTGTGGGAGGGGGAGGACCCCAAGGCGGCGCTCCGTCGGATAATGAACGACCAGCTTCACGTCACGAAGTTCAAGGCCGGCGAACCGAGAGTGCTCTCCTACTACTCCCCGAGCGACTGGTACCCGGGCAACAACCACTGGGACATCGCGATAGTCTACCGCGTAGGCGTGTCACAACCGGTCAGGAAGCTGCCGTGGTGGAAGCAGCTAGGCTTCGTCGAGAAGAGCAGGCTGCGCGCCAGTCAGTTCGGCTGGAATGCGGACTTCGTGAAAGACCTGGGCATCGCCAAGTGATCGGGCCGGTTATGACGACG
>VBPP01000127.1 GCA_005877365.1 Nitrososphaerota archaeon | reverse complement strand
TGCGTCGGATGCTCCCGGCTCCCGTCTCCTCCGCTGACCACCGGGACCTTCGTAAGGTCGGAAGCGAAGCGGGCCGCACCCATCAGGTTGTGTCTCATGACGATACAATCCACCCCGTATCCCTCGTACATCCTGATTGTGTCGTGCAAAGTCTCTCCCTTCGCGACTGAAGACTTCTCAGGCGACGAGAAACCCGTCGTCCTGCACCCGAGCCTCTCCGCCGCGATTTCGAAACTCGAGTAGGTCCGTGTGGATGGCTCGTAGAAGATCAGAGCAACGAGTTTCCCATCGAGGGCCCCGCCGGGTCTGCCTGATTCGATTTCCTTGGTCGAGTCGAAGATGAACTCGAGCTCTTCCCTCGAAAAATCTCTCATGGTGATAATGTCCCTCCCAGCGAAATCCTCTGCCTTCATCGATGGGTGGCCCCTCTAACCTTGGTCTGGAGAAGCCGGAGCCTCACCTCAAGCGCCAGAAACGGGTTCAGCAGTGCGCCGGTCGCGCTCTCCACCTCGTCGGCGCCGGATTTCATCAGGCTTACTGCGTCCCGGGGGCCGAGTATCCCCCCAAGGCCGACTATCTTGTAGTCTCTCCCCCCGGTACGCTGCTCGGCCAAGTTCCCAACGGCACGGCGAGCAAGCTCCCGAATCGCGGAGCCGCAGATCCCAGCCTTACCGCCCCTGTCCGTGAAAAGTGGGACGCCGTCCCGATCCCTGACCACCGCAGCCACGGAGTTCATCGCGACGTAGGCCACCCTGTCGTCCCAGGTCTCCTCGACGAATTCCCGGTAGTCCCGCAGATAACCCGTCTTGATGAAGACAGGATAGTCTCCTCCAACACTCTTTCGGACGGCGTCGACGACGCGGCCGCTGAGCTTTGCGTCCGTGAAGGTCTCTCCCCCCTCTCCGGGGAGGATGTTAGGACAGGAGAGGTTGAGCTCCACGGCGTCGGCTCCCAGGTTCTTTCCCTCCAACGCGAGGGAGGAGAATTGCGATAGCACGTCTTCTTCGCTTGTCTCACGCCCGACCGTGGCTGTGACGCTCATAACGAAGAACCGGTCCCGAACCGTCTCGGCGACGCGCCGGGCCTCTGCTCGCCAGAAGCCGGGCTCGGGAGTCGGCATCCCGAGAGAGTTCGTGATCGAGCCCGTGACCCCCGCGCGCGACACGAATCCGTGTGCGAAGTCTCCCTCGACATGGAGCAGGTTGGGCATACCGTGACCAATCCAGCGCCTGTCCCTCATCGTCTTGTAGGTCAAGATGCTGTAGCCAAGCTGCGAGAAGAGGGCGAGCCACCTGTAGTTCGGGGCTGGACCGCTCGCCACGCCGACTGGGCTCGGAATTGTCTTCCCGAAGAGAGTGACTCTGGTGCTCTCTCCAGAACTTTTCTCCAGATTGCAAATCTCATCTGAGAGTCGTTCGAGTCTGCTCGTTTCCTGGTCCGTCAGTGTTCGAGGGCCGCGATCGAAGTTCTCCCAGAAGCTCGACGAGACGTCATAGAGTGGCTCCGAAGTGATTTCCATCCGTGGATTAGTGGGTCGGATTGCGAACCCGCCCCTAAATTGGGCATGTTCGGATTATAAGTCTTTCAGGATTTCGTGGATTGTACGTCGTCCAGCCGCGACCATCAACGCGCCCAGGAAATCTTCAAAGGAAGACTCCGAGGCAATGCTCCGGAATCCGGAAGCGAGCAGACACCGCGGCGTTGCCGAGTCGATAGCTAGTGCCGATCCTCGTCTGTACAAGGCTGAATCAGTGCATCACGTCTAGGAGAAGGAGTCTCGCGGTGATCATTTCCTCGAATTGGCTGTGAAGTTGCTCGATCTCTGACGTGAGATCCCCAATCTGGAGCTTCCTTAACCCTTCTCGCCAAGGCCGAAGCCGTTTCAGTGTATGTCTCGTACCGTGTCCTGTACTCTCGGTGCACGGCGAAGACATCATCGGCTTCAGGTCAGCGCCTTGACCATTTCAACGCCGGCTGAGGTCTTTCTCCATCGCGGCCGCCAACTTCTTCCAGGCGGCGGAATCCTCTCTTGTCAATTTACTCGCCAATGCCGCGGTCTTGGTCGGCGTCGCCTTACCTTCATCATAGTTGATTTGGAGGCCCGTGAAATCCAGATGAGACGAGTTCTTCCCATCTGACAGGATTTCATAAAGGAACTGGGAATGTGTGATGGGACCAGTAAGATGCGTGCTTGTCCAGGAAAGTCGCTCTGGATACAGCCGAACGATTTTACGCTTTATCGTGCGCCGTCCATCCTGACCGCGCATCGTATCGGTGAGGATGATGGCGTCCTCGGAGATTCGCTTAACACTGCGTTTCCCGTTTTCCCCCATTAGTGCAAGATCGGCGGGTTCGTAGTCGGTACACCATCTGTAGGCATCGATTGCTGGCACCTTGAAGTGTTGGCTGAAGCCGTAGCGTATCGAAGACGCTCCCATCCGATGTCAGGATCTCGTCTCCCTTTCGATCCTATTTAACCCGCTCGGCCTCACAAGTCGGTCTGCGTACGTGAACGCGAAGTAAATCAAGGGGACTCCCGCCATCACCCCGCATTCGACTGGGCTATCGACCTGACCCCCTCCGGACGAAGTCCGATAAGCCCCAGAGGTCGAGCGCCAATGCGAGTGTGAATAAAGTCCTCGAAGAGTATATGAAACGACCACAGCATCAGGAAAAGGATGGAAGAGGCACCGGAAGCGACATCTCGAGTCCCTTCGTGAAATGTTTCGCAGTGACGTTTGGTCAGGATGCGGCAGCACTGCTCGGTCTTAGTAGCACGATTGGTATCTCCCGTTGAGTCCGCCTCTGATAATCATCGTAAGGCGGATACATGTTCGCGAGCAGAGGCCAGAGTCTTCCTTTTTCCTCCTTTGTGGCTTGCACCGCTGTCATCTTCCTCTTCAGGCACTTTATCTGAACCTCCACGCTGGGGTTACGCTTCAGGTTGGACCACCACGAAGGAGCCCTATCACGTCCGCCGTTCGACGCTACTACCGCAAGATTGGTCTCATCCGTGAGATAGAGCAGCGGAGTCGTTCGCTGCTTCCCGGTCTTGCGCCCGGTCGTCGTCAGGAGGAGAACGGGCGCGCCTCGAAAGCGTCCGCCAATGCTGCCGCCTGTCAGCCTG
>VBPP01000126.1 GCA_005877365.1 Nitrososphaerota archaeon | reverse complement strand
CCGGACAGCAGGTCGAGCTCACTGGTCGATACGCTAGGGACATATTTCACGATGTACTGGCTAAGTTTCGCGGGACCGGTGTGAGATGGAGTCCCCCAGTAGTTGGGGTAGCGCGCGAAGACGATCTGGCTGCTCGGAGTGTAGCTCTGTAACATGAACGGACCTGTCCCCATCATGTGATTCTGCATGAACGCACATTCGAATCCCGGAGTCACTCCGGGAGTCAGTGTCGTCCCGGGGCAGTTCGCTATGACGTAGCTGGGGGAGACGATAGACCCGCCTGACTCCCAAGCGAATGTACCGAGGGTGGCGGCCTCTGGGTACGGATGTTTGAAGTTGAATTCGACGGTGTAGGTGTCAAGGACCTTCACGCCTCCTGCTGCGAGATACTTCTGAACCTCCGTTGTGTTAGTGACGTGGATAGTGTTGGCGCTGGAATACTCAGGTCCGCCCCTGATTGCCATTGTGAAGTCGGCGGAGAGAAGGAACTCTGGGCCGTCCTCGTGGTTAATCAGGATCGCCCTGTCGTAAGAGAACTTGACGGCCGTGGCGTTGAACGGAGTCCCGTCCTGGAAGGTTATCCCCTGTCTCAAATGGAATACGACCTGAGATGCGTTAGGTGCGATGGTCCAGCTCGACGCGAGCCAAGGCACGAAGGTTGTTGGGTCGGAGCCGTTCCAGTGTACGAGGTTCTCGTACACATTGAGGAAGAACATATCGCTGTAATCCCATGTAAGAGCTGGGTCGAGACCTCCGGGGCCGGGCTGGATGGTATTCTCTTCTATGAAGACGTTAGGATTGGGCACAGCGTTGCCAACCGTCGTGCTGGAAGTCGTCTGTGTTGGATTCCCTCCGGTTAGGAAAACCGCGTAAACGCCTGCCGTGGCGGCGAGTAGAACTACTATTACGACTATTACCGCGGCGGTACGACTAACGGCGGCCGAGCGCAATTGACAGGCGTCGCACGAGCTGTAAGTTATTTAATGGTATCGAGGTTCTTGACAATCGTCAGCAGAGGTCCAAATCACTCTACTTCACTGATGTCAGTCCCTATCTCAAATAGGGCATCACCCTGATAGACGGCAGGCGATGTCACCATGTGAATCACCCCTGGTTGAGGAACGGTTATCCTCTCGAGCACATCTCCGTACAGGTTCTTGATCACGCCTATCTCCTGTCCCTTCCTGACCATGTCCCCCGCCCTGACGTCCGAGATGAAGAAGCCTCCTCTCTCAGAGTAGATATGGTATGGCCGATATACCTTGGCTTTCTTTGGTATGTCCGGCTCCCCTCTGAGCATCCTCAGATGCTTCATCACGTTCGTAATCCCCTTGAACACCATGTCAACGATGTCGGATTGGCACCTCCCGCTTCCTCCGGCCTCGGTCCCCATCGTAATCGGTACCGGCTGCCCTTCGTAGGGCGGCTTGGCCCCAGGTCTAGGACGCCCCTCCCTAATCCAGACCCAGCCGAAATTCCTTGCCAAGGCGAAGGCGGCGTCGTCCCTCTTTGGGTCTTCGCCGAATCTGGTGTACATCGTACTGATCAGGAGGTCCTCGATGATGTCTCCGCCGTGGAGGTCGAGCCTGTATTCGGCTTTAGAAAGTATGTTGTCATAGAACGACTTTGCCACCTGGTAGCTGATCAGAGGATGCCCGGATCCTCCCCTGGGTATTTCTCGAACGAAGGCCCCCGAAAGCCCCCTGTAGTCCACCGGGTTCGTGTAGACCCATCTGGCTTCGAAGGCCGGAGTATTGACGACGGGTACGATGATGACTGTCCCATTCACTTCGGTCGGATCAAGCTCTGTCTGCAGCCTGAGAGTTCCAGCGGGTCCGTTGTACTCCGACCCGTCGATTCCTCCGTTCACCAGCAGGGTGGGCCCGTCCCCGGCACCGTTCACGACGGTGAAGGGAATCTGATGCGGCCCCGCGGGCTTTTCGGAAATCGAGAGATTGCCCCGCTTCTTCTGTCCGCCCTTTACTTCGAGGTCTTGAATCTTGACCGTTCGAGACACGCGAGCCCCCCGCCCCTCTTTCTTATTAATGCGCAGCGGACGCGCGGTCCGCCGGAACTTTAATGCGTCCCAAGAACTGTCGTACGATCGACTCGAATTCCCGGGGTCTTTCGGCATGGAGCCAGTGGCCGCACCCCTCGAAGACATGCATCTCGGAGTCCGATATACCAGCCCCAAGCTTCCTCCCTTCCTCCAGGGGGATTATCCAGTCTTGGTCTCCGTGCATGACCAGAGTTGGAACTCTGATTTCCTTCAGCTTCGATTCGACTCCCCAGTCGTCGTTCTGCTCCTGCATGACGTAGTTGTGCGTCGGATAGCGCCAGTACCGCTTCGCGCGATCACGGTCAGGACAGTAGTTGGGACTCAGGATGGCGTTCAGCCTGTTGAAATCCAGGATCCCTCTCCTGAGGTCGGCGTTGCCCTTGCAGTGGCCCGACCAGTATCTTTCGAACCGGTCCCAGTCCAGTGCCAGCCCCGCGACCCTCGCGTTCTTCTTCAGCGTCATGAGACTAGTATGCACCGGAGCCGTCGACCACAGGACGAGGCCTCCGACACTCGCCGGGTATCTCAGAGTGTACTCGAGGGCAAGATATCCTGCCCCGGAACTCCCCGCGACTATTACCTGCCCCAGCCTCAGCTTCTTCCTGAGCATCTCGGCATCTGCCGATAGCTGTGCGAAGCTTGGGGACCCTACATCCTCAGACCTGCCGCACCCGCGGAGGTCGAAGACCACGACCTGGTAATCGTCGCAAAATGGTCGGAAGATGGTCTTGACGTAGCGGGAATCAACGCTGCCTCCCGGGCTATGGAGCGCAAGTATGGTCGTGAGGCCCTTCAGTCCCATTCTCTCAAAGAAGATCCTGCAACCGTTCACAGTTGCCAGCACAAGACTAGTTCTCCAATGGACCTGCCGACGCATACTGGGCGATGACTCGCTTCATCCGCTTCACGCCCTCGACGATCTGGGGTATGCCGACCTTGGAGTAGGAAAGTCGCTGGTATCCGTCGCCTCCGGAGCCGAAGAACGTGCCAGGGGACGAACCTACTCCTGCTTGGAGGAATCTATCCGCCAGCTCCTGGGACGTGAGCCCTGGCGCAGCATCCCTGAAGTCGGGAAAGACGTAGAAAGTACCCTGGGGCAGTTTGCACGACATGCCGTCCAGAGTGTTGAGTTCATCCACAAGGGTTCTTCTTCTTTCGTCCAGTTCGCGGACGATTGGAGCCGAGAACCTGTCCCACCCTTGGAGGGCCCGCAGGCCGGCGATCTGGATGTGAGAACTGACGTGGGCCAGCACGAGGTTGTGGATGGTGCCTGCTCTCTTGATGAATTCCTCTGGGCCACAGAGGTAGCCGAGCCTCCAGCCGGTCATGGCGAAGCTCTTCGAGAACGAGAACAAACCGATGGCGTTGTCTCTCATGGAGGGAATTGACATGGGGCTCGATACTTCCTGGGATAGACCGTCCCCGTGGGGTTGTTTGGAGTGTTGATCAGGAGGGCCCTGGTCCTCTTGTTGACCGCCTTTTCGATGGCCTTTGGAGCAGGAAGCCAGCCCTCATCCTCCGTGGCGCCGACATAGCGCGGGGTTGCACCCGAGGTCTTGATCAGACTATCATACGGCGGATAGTAGGGGGCCGGGATGATCGCCTCCTCCCCCGGGTCGAGCAACGCGTTGACGGCCAGATAGAGGGCCTCGGTGGACCCCTGAGTGATTAGGATCTGGGTTTCAGGGTCCAAGTCTATCTGATTGTAGTCGTGGAGCTTCTTGGCCACAGCGTTGCGAAGTTCCGGATATCCGGCCGCCGGGGCGTACTTCGTGTAGCCCCTTTCGAGGGCATCCGAGGCCGCGTCCATTATCTCTCTTGGGGTGTCCATCGAGAGGTCCCCCTGCTGCAACGGAATCAGGTCCTTCAGTGGGAGTGATGCGATCTTGTCGGAAAGACCGACGATGGGGTTGGGCGGCAGAGACGTCCTCGATGCGAAACGCACTTTCTCAGATCGATTGGCGCCGGTCGTTTTGGGCCCTATGAAGCTTTGCTCGGGGGGAGGCTGGCTCAGTATCCTAGGTTGAGGTCGACGACGTTCAGGAGGTCCCTTCCCGCCGCCAGGTTGTCGATGTTCTGGCTCACGATGGAGAAGACGCGGTAGACGGTCTCGGTAGTGATTCCTCCGATGTGGGGGGTGGCGATTACGTTGTCAAGTTTCTCTATGGAGTATCTCGAAGGCGCCGACGGCGGGAGCGAGTACCAAGTGTCGATTGCCGCATATGAAATTCGGCGTTCGACCAAGGCCTGGTACAGGGCTTCCTCGTCAACCACGGCAGCCCGGGATACGATAACTATCGAGGCCGTTCTCTTCATTAGAGCGAATTCGCCCTTCCCGATCAGGCCCCGGGTCTCGGATGTGAGCGGCAGCGCGACCGTGAGGAATTCGGCTCTGGGGAGCGAACTATGGAGGTCCTCGATTCCGTAGACCTCGCAACCCTGAACCGGTGTGCCCCTCTCTGGGTGCTTCCTGATTCCGATTACCTTCATCCCGAAGGCCGAGGACCTTCGGGCGAGTTCCGTCCCTACGGCACCGAGGCCGAGTATTACGTGAGTCAGCCCCTGGACCTCCACCCCCGGAGTCCGGTTCCAAACCCCCTTCTTCATCTCTCGGTCTTTCTCGACCACTCGCTTCGCGACTGCGAGCAGCAGCGCGAAGGCATGCTCGGCCACCGGGACCGAATTTGAGCCCGACGCGTCCGCGAGGGTGACCCCCGCCGCCCTGATCGAATCCAGAGGAATCTTCTCGATTCCCGCCCCGAGACACTGGACCAGCTTGAGTCTGGGAGCGAATTCGAAGAGGCCGCAGATGGTGGTGTCGAGGGTGGCGCTCGTCCCCACCAATACATCGCAGTCGGCCAGGAGCCCTCTGAGCCCGGCCCCCGACTCATTGGGGGAGGACGAGACAAACTCACATCTTGTGTCGAGCTTCTGGTTGAGGATATCGGCCGCTCTCTCCGGCGTGACTCCGTAGGAGGTCGAGGAGTCGCCGAAGTGCAGCAGTACTCGCGTATCCTACACCAGACCCAAGGCGTGCTGGTCAGGGGTGCAGTCAGAGTACTGCGGATCTGTCACTTTTGCCAAGTCAGGCTGGGGGTCTGATATCCCCTTTCAGTCCAGGCCTTGTCGTGTTCGATGTATTCGAGCACGAAGTACTCTACAGGGAGCCTGTCGTACGGGTTGAAGATTCCGTGCTGAACATCGACGGGCGTATGGACGAAGGACCCCGGCCTTACCTTGACCCGTTCGCCCTCTGACAGGACCTCGCCCTGGCCCCTGAGGAAGTACATCGACTCCTCCGGATTCGTGTGAGGCGAAACCTCGTTGTGCGGCGGAGTGATTTGAATGTCCAGGCCGTGCATCCTGTAGGCTCCGCTGATCGCATGCTGCTCCTCCGTGATAAGTTGCCGGTTGATTGTAGTGGCACGGAACGATGTGTACTGGGCCTCGAAGAAGTTGAAGGCCCTTGCCTTCGCCCACCTGAAGAAAGGCTTCGGCGCCTTGTATATGCTCGTGTAGAGAAAGAGGTCGGTCTCCCCGGCATGTTCAATCTTGTGCCCGGCCTTGTTGCCGGGTACGAAGATGGTGGTATCAGAATGGGCGTAGATCCCTCCCCAGAGAGCACAGCCGCTGATTACATAATGCTGGTACTCGCTCATCTGGTCGTCGAAGCAGACTGCGCTCCCGGGCTTGATGACCTGGTGTTTGACCGTCAGGTTGTGATGAGGAGTGTCGTCGGGCCCCAGCAGCGTTCTTTCCCAAACTCCTTTCGAAACCTCCACCTGCTTGATATCGTTAATGTGCCTGTGCATGTATGAATGTCACGTCTTTCTCCCCTAATCCGAGTAATTAATGATTGTGCCATGGAATTACTTTCAGGACCTCGATGTCTGAGAATCCCTGTTCCATGCCCGGCTCACTTCAGTCATTCGTTTGGGGATTGATTGATTAGATTCAGCGGCTAAACTATAATTAGTGGGGAGCATCCGGAAAGTCGGCAGCCCATCGATGTGACACTGTGGAGATACGTCGCAAGAAGGCTGATTCTGCTTGTTCCTGTCATGCTGGGGCTAACCTTAATCGCCTTCACCATCACTCATGTATTCACCGACCCCGTAAGCAGCTACGTTAGCTTGAGGACCACCCCGCAGCAGCTGCAACAGATCCGGCAGGCCTATGGTCTTGACAACCCTCTCCCGATTCAATATTACTATTACTTGGTCCATCTAATCGCTGGCGACTGGGGGGTTTCCAGGTCACAGGCTGGGCAGCCTGTCCTGGCCGTCATCGCGAATCTCTTCCCGGCCACTGCTGAGCTCGCCGTAGCGTCGATCCTCATCCAGGTCGCCGTCGGGATACCTCTAGGGACTGTATCGGCCGTGAGAAAGGACAAGGGGGTCGACCACGTAACCCGGTTCTTCGCCCTGAGCGGTGTCTCGATGCCCGTCTTCTGGCTTGGGTTCTTGATGCAGCTCCTCTTCTCCTACCAGTTCCGTCTCTGGGGTCTTCCTTCCCTCCCGACTACCGGGAGAGTCGACCAGCTCGTCCTCCAGGCTCATCCCCTGCAAACGATCACGGGTTTGTACCTGGTCGACAGCCTCGTCACGCTGAACTTCCCTGTATTCCTGAGCGCCCTCTCCTCGGTAATCCTGCCCGCCCTGACATTGGCGTTCACCGGGATTGGCCTGGTGACCAGAATCACCCGCTCGAGCATGCATCATCCCGACAGTCACCATTGTCGGAATAATCGTGGGGTACACACTGGCCGGCGCGCCTCTGGTGGAGACGGTCTTTGCCTGGCCCGGCATCGGAAGGTGGGCGGCTCTTGCGATTGTGAGCGATGACGTCGCAGGGATCATGGGTTTCACGATACTTGTGGGCGTCGTCTTCGTCATTACGAACCTGATCGTCGACGTAGCCTATGCCTACTTGAACCCACGGGTGAGGCTGGGATGATATGAGATGAAACAGGGGACTTCCAAGAACAAGGAGCTCGAGATCCGTCTCCGGGAACTGATGTATTCGTTATTCTTGTTGCGTCAGAGCCTGCTGACGAAGGTCGGAATAGCCATTTCAGGGACCGTGATGGTCCTCGCTCTCCTGGCGCCCGTCGTTGCCCCGTACTCGCCCACCACCCCCAACTTCGCAGTCAACCTGCAGCCCCCGACCTTCGCCCACGTCCTGGGTACGGACCAATTCGGGTTCGACATCTTCAGCCGGGTCCTCTTCGCCTACAGGCTTGACCTCGAGATAGCCTTCGCGGTGGTGATACTCGGGGTCACATTCGGGGTGCTGCTTGGAGCCTTCGCTGGCTACATGGGTGGGAAGACCGACGAGGCGCTCATGAGAGTCACGGACATATTCTTCGCGGTCCCGAGCCTCATCCTGGCCCTGGCTGTGGCCGCCGTCCTTGGCAGGACGTTCAACGGCCTGGTGACGGCCCTCGCAATCACCTGGTGGCCGAGCTATGCCAGACTGATAAGAGGGGAGGTCCTCACGCAGAAGGGGAAGTTGTATGTGGATGCCGCAAAGGCGGCGGGGGCAGGCAGCCGG
>VBPP01000125.1 GCA_005877365.1 Nitrososphaerota archaeon | reverse complement strand
TCAACTTGGCACCTTTCTGCCTCTCGAACCAGACCCCAAGGAATCCAGCGATCAGGACGAGGAGGATCCCGAGGTAGAGGACGAGGTGCGATGGGGTGAAGAAGGAGTCAACTATCCCAAGAATGTGAGAGCTGACGTCCCAGTTCGCCCCAGCAACCTGCAAGAAGGCCCCCACAACCCCCAATCCGTAAAGGGGGGTGAGCAGTCTGTCCGCTTCCAAGACTATCCCCGGGGCTCTCCTAGGGAGGGAGGAAGGCAAACCATCTCGCAGAATTCCTGAAAGCGTGGGTCTTTTCTCAGCTTGGAAAAGAGAGGAGTGTACTTGTGCTCCTCGAGCAGCTCCAGGGCAGGCCTTTCGTCGGACTGGGAGAGGCTTGTGTAGCCTACCATGTCTGTGAGCATTATGGCGGATAGGTGTCTCTCCTCCTTTGCAGACTTCAACGACAGTTACTTGCCTCTTAGGCGTCAGGCCGGTTCGCGATTATAAGGATAATCCAGGGTGGCCGTGCCGAACTCGCGAACTTCGAAAGTGGCACGCGCTGAGCGTTAGCGGCAGGCGTTCTCCTATTTCGACCCGCAATGCTTCGAGAAAGGAACCTAGCTCATTCGTCGTTCTTCTGGTCGGCTCTCCGGTCAATCTTGTGATATTCTTTTCCTGACTCGTTCTTGAATCCATCCCTCAAAGGTGTCCGTCGGGATTTTCACCTCAGGGGTAGTTTCGCTACTTTTTACAACTTGTTTTTGGAGCCAATCTTCGTACAGGTCGCTGTACGACCACGCCCTTCCAGCTCTCGTAGCCTTCTTCTTAGTCACAACCCTCTCCTTCTTGGGCCTTCTCCTCCTCACCATATCGCGCGTCTCTTCACCTAAAGCCTCCTTATGGCTCTATGTGTGCGAACCGTGATGTGCGAAGAACAGCCGACGGCACAACTGCAGGGCCCGGCACCGACCCCGTCTTCACGATCGAGCTGGTGCCAGCTCCACGATGAGACCCTCACTCCACTTGTACTTCGCGTTCATAAGGGCAGTGATTTTTGCTGCCAACTCAGACTCATTCTTTCGATCTATCATGCGTCCCCTACCTCGGTAGGTATCCTTGCCGACAGTAAACGAGATCTTCGGGTCATCCTTCAGGTTCTGAACCCAATGAGAACGATCTTGGTGCTCTGATACCAAGTAGTACTTTCCGTCACGAGCAACGAACCAAATCTCAATCTTGTGAGGCTTGCCTGTTTTCCGTCCTGTTGTTGTCAGGTACAGGAACTGCTGGTGTTCTACGGACACCCGCTGATTTTGCCTGTAGCTTTGCTTAAGGATTTCGGCTCCTCAGCAATCCTGGAACCAAGTTCACCAATATGCCGGCCCTTTCGATCGAGTTTCATCCCCATCCGTTAGCGAACGCGCGGATGGTATCCAGGGCGGAGACGCAACAAAGCGCATCACTGTAGTGCCTCCTCGAAGCCTGTCGCGCTTAATACATTCTGAATCGGACGTTCTCTTGTCATGCCTAAGCTTGCGCTTTACTCGGAGCTGGCGTCTTACTACGACAGGATCTACTGGTGGAAAGATTACGCGCAGGAGGTCGACTTCCTGCTCAAAGTGTTGCACAGGTATGGGGTCAGGGGAAAACGCATCTTGGAAGTCGCCTGCGGAACGGGCAATCACACGAAGCTCCTAGCCGCCGCGGGGTATCGGGTCACGGGCGTGGACGTGAGCGATGACATGCTGGCGATTGCGAGGAGAAAAGTGGGGGGTCGCGCCACCTTCGTCCGGGGGGAGATGAGAAATCTTGGCCAGGTCGTCGAAGGGACTTACGACGCCGCCATCTGCCTGTTCAGTGCGATCTCCTACAACCTGTCGATGTCAGACCTGAAGAGAACCCTGCGGGGACTATTCGACCATACTAGGAAGGGCGGGGTCACGGTCTTTGACACACACTTCACGAAGAAAGGTTTCCTGGACGGCTACAGGGGTGAGGACATATTCGACGAGGGGGAGGCTATGGGAGCAAGGCTCAGCTTTTCGAGGCGGAGAGGGAAAATAGGCGAGATTACCTTCAGCTACCTGATCAAGGACGGCCCAAAGGTAATACTGCTGAGGGACGACGTCCATAGACTTGGTCTCTTCGACCTACAGGATTTCCGAAAGGCGATGCGCGAAGTCGGTTTCGGCAGGATAGCGGTATACGTCGATTGGAAGTTCGCGAGGGACAGGAAGCAGAACGAGCCCAGAGACCACATATTCGTGGGCCGCAAGCCCTCCTAGAACGGCCTGTCTTCAAAGGATTCCGGGATTGCGCTTTGTGCGGAGGCGCAATGAACCCTGGACGGGGTTGAGCTCGCTCGATGCTTCGCCAGAGCCCTACCTCGTGGAGATTACCTTTATGAGGTCAGCATTGGTAACTATGCCGAAGACCCTTCCCTTCCTTGTCGTCAAAACCGCCTGAACATGCTGCAGGAGTGAGGTCACCCATGATATGGGCGTGGATTCCGGAACCATCGGGAATGGATCTTCCATGAATTCCGAGACGGGCTTATTGAGCAGTTGGGTCGGATCCTTCACCTTGACAATCTGCCGTGAGACACTCCTTTCGGAGATGCTTCCGACTACCAGCTCACCGTCCTTGACCGGTAGCTGTTTGAATCCACGATTCTGCATCATAGAAAGGGCCCTTCGAAGCTGCTCGCTTTTGTTTACGAAGGTAACAGGAGTCACTTGGATGTCTCCGATGAGACCGATGCTCGAATCCTCGAATGATTCGAGGAATCGAAAGATACTGTAGACCAATTCGTATGACGGTCGAATCTTCCCGTTCTCTATCTTCGTAATGGTTGATTGGTTCACTCCTACGTGCAGCCCGAGCTCCCTCTGGTTGATGCCGAGTTTCACCCGCTTCTTCCTTATTTCGGAAAGGTCAGGTAACAAGGGATGCACCCTTTACGATAGAAACGGACGCGCCATCACGATCGGACTCCATTCCCGCTCCCACCCCCACCGCTGTACGCTTCGCCACCCGAAGAGCTAATGCCTGATGGGAATATATGTGGCACTAAATTATTAATAGCAGTATTCGTCGAATGCCGTACAAGTGTGGCTAGCAGCGTAATAACGGAATTTTCGAGAATTCC
>VBPP01000124.1 GCA_005877365.1 Nitrososphaerota archaeon | reverse complement strand
CATCCTGGGGAGGCCCTCCCTGAGAGCGAACTCACCCCTTGACACTGAGGTAGGAAGGGGGTTTGATGAAAAACCTCCGCCAAACCAAAGGCAGGGCCCATCTACGTGCAGGTCGTATATGAAGGCGCACTTCTTTCCCTTGGGCATCACGACAGGCATGCTCTCACCTCTTGCCCACCGTACGCCAGTCTTCAGCCGTTGTTTGCCCTGTCGCCCCAGTAGTCCGAGGGAGTCTTGTTCTGCTGGTCTTGATACAGCTGATTGAACTTGTCCGTGCTCCCGAAGGGTGTCTGGGATACTGGATAGACGGTGCTCCCGAAGGCTCCACCTCCTGTCCTGTCGAAGGTTATTCCTTCGGCCTCAGCCTTGGCTATTGACATTGCTTTCCAGTTCCATGGACCCGGTGGTTTGTTTATCACTTGATCCTGATAGTCCTGTACGCTGAACCACTTGTACGGGAACTGTGTTACCAGGTCGCCGAGCAGGGCCTTGGTCTTGTCAACATCGTTCGCCAGACCTATCATCCCGCAGACCTGGATTCTCTCCCCGTCCTTCGGGTACCAAGAGCCCTTCACTACGTCGTAGAACATCGCCGCTGACGCACCACCGTCGTAGGCGAGATTGAACCCGGCGTCGACGATTATCGGGAAGCCCTTACCTTCGAGCATGATCTTCAGCGCAGGGAGCTGAGCATCCGAACCAGCCGTTGGGACCTTTACGTTGAACGCGTCCAAGGCCCGGGCCATTCCAATCGCAATCGCGTCATTGGCCCCGATACAACCGTCGGGGTTCCCGTGCTTTGCGACCATCTGATTCGTTGCGTCAATCGCGGGTTCGATGGACCACTGGCCATAGAGGAACCCGCGGAGGTCCACGTCAGGGTAGAACTTCGTCCACTCGTACCACACCGCGTAGTCCCTGACGTTGCTCAGAATCTGGCCTTGACGGCCCGAAATCAGGAAGGCCTTTCCGTTTCCCTTTCCCTCATTTTTCATGTACTGGAAGACGGCACGCGCTGGGACCCTGTGGTCGAATATCCCATCGACATCTCTGTTGAATAGTACGTATTTTCCTGAACCATAAGTCCAAGGCTCTTGGTTAGGCAGATAGTTCCAGATCCAGCCCACATACACTTTGTTCTCTTCAGCGACCTGCGCTATCGATGGAATAATATCGTTTGTCGGTGCCTGGACCCATATCGCCTGCACGCCACTCGCCGCATAATTTCTTACAGCCTCCAGAGCCTTTGAGGCGTCGAAACCATAATCGAACACCAGAGGCTGAACCCCTAGAGCGTTGCAAGATGCAACCCACCCGTCCCTCCACGCAGCTGGAGCGGGGTCGGAGAGGCTGAAAGAGACCAGACCGAACTTGAGCTGCTCTCCAGACGAGGTCGTGGCGGTTGAGCTCGTCGTTGTCGTGGTTTTGCTCGCTTGCGTGGCGGCTTGGCTTGCAACATACGCGGCGTAAGCACCGCCACCGACGACAGCTGCGGCCGCTACACCCATCGCCGCTTTGGCGACTGAGCTGATTGCCTGGCGTCGCGTAACCCGTCGGCTGAGCAGTGGAAGGTTCTCATTCAGTTTTCTTATCTCTTCCAAATTACTTGAACTTGTTCCAGTCAGGGTAGACCCATCTGCGGACGACTTCCTTTTCCGCGGGTTGTCCAATTTGGAGTTGATAGTCTTGAACCTTATTTAACCCTTACATACAGTGTTCTCCTGAAAGCCGTCCAGGATGCGCACGTCTTCAAGAGGAATAAGAGACCTCTGAAGAGGATGGGACGCTTCTACAACGACCTCTCAGAGGGGCTTGATAATCTCCAATCCTTCATCGACCTCTTCATGCTCTGGTATCATCACCTCAGGGAGGCATCGGGGACTTAAAGACTCCTTTTGGAGATGTTATCGTAACGTCATCAGCCAGACAAGATGGATGAAAGAAACGGAATGTTATTGTCACTAGAGGCCCTTGATTATCTGACGAATATCTTCGTCGCCCAGGTTTTCCAGGGCTGCGCTGGCGAGACTTCTGACAATCTTGCCGTCTTTCATCAGATGCAACTTTGAACAGAGGGTCGATAGCTCGTCCAAGTCCTCGCTTATCAGTATGAAACTCTTGCCGCTCGCGGCGCTGTTCGCCAAGAGCCTGTAGAATTCCTCCCTAGTGCCGACGTCCACACCTGCGGTGGGGTTATCCAAGACCAAGATGTCGGGTTCCTTCGCCAACCATCTTGCAAGAATGACCTTCTGCTTGTTTCCACCGCTCAGGGACATGCATATCGCATCTGGATTGGGAGGTGCAATGTTCGTCAACTTCATGTACTCTTCAGCCAACTGCCTTTCCTTCCGCGAATCTATCATTGCCAGTTTCAAGAATCTAGTAAGTATTTTGTCCCAGTTGGAAAGAGAGATGTTTCTCTGAACAGACCATTCAATGTTCAGTTGCGATGCGTGATCACCTGTAAGGTAGCCTATCCCCATCCTAACACGAGCAGCAATACTCCCTCCCAACGACTTGCCGCCTTTCTTCAGGACCCCTCTGTCTATCCTGAGTGAGCCGATCAGAGCCATGCCTAATTCCCGTACGCCGGAGCCAATTGTCCCGTAAAAGCCGACGATCTCTCCTTCCCCCAAAGAGAAAGAGACATCGAATACTCCCTGCTTCGCAAGTTCAACTTCTAGGACTTTGGTCAAGGAGGCGTTTCTCCTTACGACTATGTCCCGCCTCTCCCTACCCATTATCAGCTTATGCAGCTCAGCCGCGCTTACCGACTTTTCGTGAAGGTCTAGGGTCCCGACATTCTTCCCGTCTCGTATGACAGTCATCCTGTCGGATATCTCTATCAGCTCTTGGAGAAGATGCGAAATTATGACGAATGAGACACGCTTCTTCCATTCGCGAACTTTGTCAAAGACGATGGAACGCTCTGTCGAACTCAGTTGAGCAGTAGGTTCGTCTAGAATGATGATCCTCTCATCACTCTTGTTCTCTCCGGTGATCATACCGAGGGAAGCTTTCGCAATGGAGACCATCCTCTGGGTCGCAGGGCTGAGGTCACGGATGAAATCATCAGAAGAGCAGGGAATCTTGAGATTTTCCAGCAGTTCCGATGTCTTGTCCCTCATGCCGCGCGAGTGCAATATGGTGCCGCGGGTGACTTCCCGCCCGAGATAGACGTACTGGTAAACCTTCAAGTCAGGGACCAATGCACCGTCCTGGTAAACCATCGAGATTCCGTGCGACTCTGCGTCGTGCGGGTTCTTCGGCGAAAATGGCCTGCCCCTGAGTTGAATTCTTCCAGCGTCAGGCTTCTGTGCTCCTATCAATACCTTCATCAGGGTCGATTTTCCAGAGCCGTTCTGACCCACGACCCCCAAGACCTCGCCCGCCCTAAGGTCAAGATTCACGTTGTCGAGGGCGACGAAATCTCCGAACCTCTTCACGATGCCCTCAGCTGTCAGCTCTAGTACCTCACCACTCGAGCTAGCCAAATCCCATCACTTGATGAGTTGTACGACTCTCCGGTCTGTTGTTAGATAGATTGCGATTATCACTACTCCTCCGGTGATCGGCGTCCCAGCGATTGTCGCTGCCGCGACAGCGGGCAGGAGGATGGGGTATGGGAGGGCGGAGGCGCCTCCCTGTTGTGCGGCGGCAAGACCCCCTGCAACGCCTGCGAGGAAACCGCTTATGGCGAATGCCGCAAGCTGATACTTCATCACATTGATGCCCGAGAACCGTGTTGCCTCGTAGTTTGCTCCAATCGAATAGACTACGCGGCCGAACTTTGTTTTAAGAGCCACGAAGATGAAGAAGACAGTCAGAATCATTGCCCAGACCATCATGAGCGGTATGACACTTGCAACGAAGGAGATCGCAATTGCCCGGAAGCTCTCCTCGGTAGCGAAGAGATAGTACTGTCCCGTCACGACGATCTGAGCCACTCCTTGGTAAATTATCATGGTTGCAAGCGTCGCGATGAAAGAAGGGATTCTTCCGAACTTAAAGACCATGCCATTCATCAGGCCGAAGATTGCTCCGGTCGCTGGCCCGACTAGTATAGCAACGGGTCCGAGCTGCGATGCAAAGAGCGCAGTGAAGACGCTTGTCAGGATGTAGATGCTTCCAATTGACAGATCGAAGGAACGGGCCATCAGGACGAAGGTCTCGCCCACAGCGAGCAGTAGAATTGGGACCAAAGTGAGCTGGATGACGATAATACCTCGAACCGAGAGAAAACCGGGGCTCGCGACAGAGAACAAGACTATCATCCCGATCAGCAGTCCGAGGTTCGAAACGATAAGCCTCTCCTGTAGCCTTCTCCCGCCGAGTTTCAACAAATCAATACATCAACCTCATTGGATGATGCCCGTCTTGATGCCCCTCGACACCGCGACCGCCGCGATGATTATTATCACACCCTGCACTACGAAGAGCGCAAGCGCGTCCAATCCCATGACGGTAAGTCCGTTGTTGATGATGCTCAGGATGAGGGCCCCAATGACTGTCCTGTGAAAGCCGCCGACACCACCAGCGAGAGCAGTTCCGCCCAAAACTACTGCTGCCAACGTGACGAAGGTCAAGGAGTCTGTGAAAGTCGGACTCGCTGTGTTCAGGTAGGGGAGGTACAGGAAGCCCGCCACAGCGGAGATTGCGCCACTCAAGGCGAAGACCAGGACCTGGTAACCTGTCACATTGATACCGTACAGCAGAGTGGAACTTGCGCTCGAGCCAATGGCATAGATCCTTAGTCCGAACCTTGTCTTCTGCGAGATCATGTAGAACAGAATGCTTTCACCAGCCGCCCAGTAGAAAAGCGAGAAGCTTCTTGGGACGTTCAGAAGGGGTATCGTCGGAAGGAAGACGTCGAGTCTTCCCTCGATCGGTATGCCATTGGTGAGAACATGCGCAGTTACTGCTAAGTACTTCTCAAGTCCGGTCGTCACGAACAGAGTGCCAAGGGTAACGAGGAAGGAAGGAATCCGTGCCTTGGTGAAGATCAGGCCGTTCAGGGATCCAAATCCTGCTCCCACCAGTATCCCAACGGCGATGGCACCATAGCCAATAACGGGGAGAATCAGTCCTATCAGGATCCCAACCAAACCAGCGATCCCCGCCTGAGATATGTCGAGCGACCCCGCCATGACGACCCAGCTTATACCTAGCGACAGTATCAACAGCACCGAAAAATTCGAAAGAATCGAGACGATGTTCGAGGGACGGAGGAAGCCAGAAGAACCTATGGCAAAGGCGACAACAAGTACTACAAGGAATAATATGAGGATGGAGTCCCTGATTCTCTTCCTCAGCCTGCTCGAATTCACGTTCATCCCGTAGCGCTCTGGAATGGGTGATTGCGCTACAGCTAGGGGCTACTTAAGACTAGGTCATTGGTCTTTTCTGGCGACTCTTGGAGACCACCGCCCTTTCCATCTTGCCATTGTCAGGAGCCAGAGACTTCGGTCTCAAAGTCTGGTACCCGTGTTCGCATGGATTCTCTACCGAGTAATGCAGGACCCTTGTGTTGAGGTCGTAAATCAGTGAACTTATCGTTGTGAAGCCTTTCATCGGATCAACCTTCGGGTCTGCATGTCTGCATATTGAGTTGGGATAACTGAAATGGTCGGTGAAGACGGCCTTGAAATCCTCGACTCTGATCTTGCCGCGACGCCGGGCGAGCAACTTCATGGCCCTGTGCGAGCGGATGAGAGAATCAGGAATCGAGGTTCTGAAGAGGTCTTGGACCTGATGCCTGAGTTCGATGAAATGATTGGTGTGCGACAGTATTCCTTCTTCAGGGTACATCACTCCGATATTGTCGGGGGTAATCTCCAAGTCAATCACTTCGCCATCCTCGTGAGAAATCATCATGTTGCCCGAGAGGGATCTTTGTGCTTTGAAGACCCTTGAAAGGGCGCCATCCAACGTGATGGAATTGTTGACACCCCTAATCAGGATCCAGT
>VBPP01000236.1 GCA_005877365.1 Nitrososphaerota archaeon | reverse complement strand
GGCGAGCGGGACAGAAAGCATCGTCGCGCCGTTTTTCTTGTCATTGAGGTAGGCGTTGAATGGCTCCACCGTCGGCCCCCAGCCCATTCCTGAACCGATCAACGAGGTGGAGAGCACCTCACCGACGTACCCTTGCTTGATCAGGTCACGCACGTAAGCCACCGACGGCGCAGAGCGGGCCTGCAGCCCCGCCACGGCGAGGACGTCTTTTTTCTTCGCCAGCGCGGCCAAGGTCTCCGCCTCTTTCAAGCCGTTGCCGAGCGGCCATTCGCAATAGATGGCCTTGCCCGCGTCGAGCGCTGCCGTCGCAAGTTCGAGGTGATACGGCACTTTCACGGTGATGGCGACGACATCCACGTCGGCCCTGTTCACGAGGTCTTGGTGATTGTCGAACGCGACAGGCACATCAAAGAGCTTGCTGGCGGCGTCGGCAGATTCGCGTCGGCTGGTGGACAGCGCCGTGATCTCGAAGTCATCCGAGAGCGACTTCAAAGCAGGGATGTGCGCCTCAGCCGCCCATCCGCGATCCGGATTGGCGCCGATGATGCCGACACGAATCCTATTGTGTCCATTCTTGCTCGTAGTCGTCATACCCTGTCCTTGTAAGCTACACCATCGAGGTCCATGACATCATAGGGCGAGTGGCGCTTACTATCCATTGGCTGTTGGCCAGGGATATCCGAGCTCGGTGCGCATCGTCGGCAGGGCGATCCGGACTCTCGAAAAGTCGAGAACGATAACGAACTGTGCTGCGACGAGCAGCGTGAGGATGAGGGACAGCCGTGGTGATGAGGCAGGTTTCGTCATAAATCAGGAGCCTATCAAAAGCCTATTGCCTTGCGGACCAGGACAACGGTCGTCCTTCCCGGGGCCAGCTCGCGGTTGAATATCAGGATCTTCGCAAGAGAACTCGGCCTCCCCATCGCCTCCCTCATGCGGGTGTCCTCCTTCGGGTAGCTGTAGGTCTCGACCCTCCTCATGGCCGTCTCCAGGTCCGGGACCACCTTTTGCCCGCCCACCACCAGCACCACCTTCTCTGCGCCCGCAGCGTAGGGCCCCAGCTGGCTCCCCGACGCCGAACCCACCACGATCCGCCCGTCCTCGGTGACCGCGTGGACGCTACCGACGATCACGTCCGGAGCAGCGCCCATCCTGACCATCTCCCTGAACTGAGTGTTGCGGTCCATCTTCGCCAGCTCCTGTCGCACTGACTTGAACCTCCCCGACCTGTTGATGTCCTCGTCGAGCCCGGAGAGCTTGACCGTCTCGCTGGACCCAGTGAAAATCGACTTGTCCTCCGGCAGGATCCCGTCCACCAGCTTCCTCGCGTCCTCAGGGGTGTCCACGACCTCCACTTGGAACCCGTTCTCCCGGAGAGCGCGCGCCGCAGCCTGTAGCCTACTCTCCGTCGCCGGGACCTCGAACGCGTAGTCTATGAGGAGGCCGAACCTCGTCGTCTGGGCTGTCCCGCCCTGCTCGATTGAAACAGATGTCATTCTACCTCCTACCAGATAGTCGTGTTAATAAACCTAGTAGTAAAAGTTGACTTGGTTGGTCGAACAGAGTTTAGCGAATCCGCCACTCCGGATTTTCAGCATACAATTAGACGCCCGAACTCAAGGCTCCAGTTGCAATTTTTGGATTTTCAGGCAGAAGCGCCCGAATCGGCATCCTGGCGGGTGTAACCCGAGACCAAGACCAAGCCTAGGTTTCGAAGGCGGTCCTCCAGTCTGGTAGACGCACCTTCTAACGGGGTGCCTTCCTGCCCGGACCTTCAGTTCAAAAAGTCACGTCTGGATGAAGATGCCATCTCTCCCCTCGTATTCAACATCGTCAAGAGGAGGCCGGGAATAGAGACTCGGGTCACGTACTCCAGCCATCTTAAAAGCCAAAGCCCTTCTCTTATCATTCGAACAAGTTCCGCAGTGAACAGGCAGTTGCTTCCCGGCTATCTGCTTGAACCCGAATCCCGCGTAACAACTGTAGGTGTACTCCCATGGCACGCCGAGTTTCTCCCCCAACTCGACCACCTTGTCCTTGTCGTAGGTAATGAGAGGAGCAAGCAGTCTGTACCCGCCGTGATGGGTGGCCTGCTCCGCCATGCGGTTCATCTCCTCTAGGAATTCGGGGGTGTTGTCCTTCATCGCCACTGGCGTCTCTCTCCGTATGCCGATGTAGACGTCGTATCTCTGCGCCTTCGAGATGTAGAAAGACTCTGCATGGGAAAGGCCGACCAGGAGAAGTATGGCATTCCTGCAGGGATCCCACCACTTTAGGATCCTCTGCCTGGCCTTCTCAGGGTCCCAGAGGTCGGCCTCCTTGGTCTCGGAGATCTCCTTCTCCGGATGGGTCAGGACTGACGTGCTGATGTCTCCTAGCCACCTAATGTCTATGATCTTGAGCGGAAGGTCGAGGTGCCTTGCGACTTTCTTGATGCAGAACTCCTCGTAGGGGTAGGTTCTCTGTTTGTAGTCGCAGAATATCAGAAGCTGGTCCTTCGGCTTTAGGGTCTTCTTGACGTAGTACGCGGTGGTCACAGAATCTACTCCGCCCGAGATGCAGTTAATCGCGCTCCTCTCATCTTTCTTCATTTCTTCACTTCCGGCCTGACTAAGGAATTGCGTCGAACCTTCAATCCCACGAGGACCTTCGTGTGCCTCCTGAAGTCGTACGATTGGCCAGTGATTTCCTTTAGCAGGTTTTCGTAGGTCGCCATGTACGCGATTGCTATTTTCTGTTCTTTCTTGGACAGACTGCATAGACAGCTGCCGCATTCAGGACATTTCCAGTCTCCGCACGTGTCACAGGATTCCAGATTGACCTTCTCGAACCATGACATACACCTGAAACAGCACAGCCTCGTGGCCCTGCACACGTCAGATTCCCTCCAACCTGAGAGGTCCCTTGAGCCTCAACAACCCAAACAGTATTGACGACGAACCGACCACTGCGACCGTCCTCTCCAGGAACATGAACGGCGTTATGATCAACCACACCGGGCCCGGGAGGTTCAACAGAGAGATTGAACCGATGTTCATGGTGACTAGTTCGCACATCGTAGCGACGAAACAGAATATCGTCAGGTCACCCTTCTTCCCAAGTTTGAATATCCGTGCCTGTTTTGCCGCAATCAACCCTATGACGAGCGCGTATGGCACGAGCCAGAATATCGTCCCACCGGAGAACAGAACGTACCAAACCGCGCCGAGGACGATGTACACTGCAGGGTAGGCCAGCGACCTGTGGAAACCCAGAGAGCCTAGAACAATCCCCATGGTAGGCACCAGCAGTCCATAAAAACCGAATATCGGGATTATCGAGAGCTGGAAAGCCAGCAGACCAATCGAGGCGAGAACCGCGGCGATGAGTGCGACTCGAGGCCTGAGCAGACCGGAAACTACGGGTAAAAGAATGATTCCAGCGGTAATGAATCCGGCGCCTCCTATGAACGCGTCTATCGGAACGCTG
>VBPP01000235.1 GCA_005877365.1 Nitrososphaerota archaeon | reverse complement strand
CTTCTTCGCTCCCATCTCATCATCGGGTGTAGGTACATGGACCACCACTAACAGCTATCCTTTTACTATATTCGAGCAATCGTGCGTTACTCGTGCATCATTAATTTACTGCGTAGGCGGAAACCCCCCCACCGGCACTAGTGCCGTCTTCTTCGGTTGAGAACTATGGTGAATAGTTCCGAATCAAAAGTAAGTAGGAGGGATGCGATTTTGACTAGCGGGAAGGTAGCGGTAGCCCTCGGGGCAGTAGCCCTGCTTGGGGGTCAGCTACCTAGGGTCCGGCCCCTAACCGCAGGGGAACCGGAGGACAACGACATGGACGAGCAAGAACAGCCAGCGGGGGGCTTGGCGACAGCCGCGGTAACTTATGATGGAGATGACATGAACGACCTCTTTTTCACTGACATGGCAGATACACCGGTTCCCCATCTTGTTGATCTAGGGCTCGTGCCTATACAATTTGTAATATCGGAGGTATCGGTATCAGGTGGTCTCGCGGGCGGCACTCCTGAATTTAACTTCAACACCATCTTTGTCATGACTGTCGGCGGCAACAGTTTTGTACATGTGTGGTTCGAACAAACAGGAATACAAGCAATTCTCCCTGCGTCATCCACCAGGCCAATTGTCGTTGGAACCTCGGTTGACGTGGAAGCTCTTGAAGATGCTGTGAGAGGCTCTCCCCGTCACTTGACGGGATTTACGATAAATGCCAGCGGCCACAAGTACGGCTTGCTGGCTTTTGGGTCTCCCTCTACAGCCCCTCCCCACGACGATGACAACGACGTGGACTAGAGGTTAAACCTGGTAGCAGCTGCTCGGCTTCTGTGCTCCATTGCAATGCTCGGCATTAATTAGGCTGAACCCCGGAGAGTAAATCCCGTCTCGCGTTTGAGATACTTGGGGTGCGGCCGGCCAGAGTCAGAAAGGGATGCTTTCTGAGACCTGCCAGATAGAGGGCATTTCCTCTCCTGAGTCGGCGCCATTCCCGTTCGACCGAACCCTCTTTCCCGCTCCGTCGTTTCCGATTGCGCGGCGGTCTCGCCTCACCTTCAGAGGTAGGGTACCTTACCACCAACCGAACCAGCCAGAAATGCAAAGGTCCGGGCTGGCATTGTGGGAAACGGAGAAAACCGAATTATCAAGGGGAATGCATCTCCTCGCTTGAGAAAAGTTGCAGCACACACTCAAAGCGGTCACGGCACCGGGAATCCTCCTGGCGATTGTAACGCCCCTGCTCTTCTCCAGCCTCTCCACGGCAGCCGCGTATCAGGGTAGCAGTTGCACCGTGTCATTCAGTGGCACCCTAGCGTCACTCCAGACGGCACCGATGGGTGAATGGACCCTGGCATCTTCCGATTGCAGCGTATCCAGCCACGCGAGCGGTGCGACAACGGGCACCTTCACGGGCACCCTCACTTCAGGCGTGGCCAGCGGGCGGGTAAGCGGGACTTACAGCCTGGTGGGAAGCACAGAGAAGGTGACGGCCTCGAGCACCGATTTCACGCTTTCAATCTCCGACGCTCAGCTCCTTGGTTCCGGCTCTGCCTACCAAGGCATGCTGTCTGCGACGGGTAGCGAGCCGCTGCTGGTAATCGTGACGGTCGGTCAGGTTACCGTCGCCTAAGCGGTCGAGCCTGCCTTCCCACCATCGAACTCCAGTTAACTCGGGCTCAGCAAATCGCATCGAAGGCATTCACCACGGTATCGTCAGTAGCGCTTCCGGGAGGCCCAGATGCCCCGGCCGAAAATCAAGGCTAACCCGGCAAGAAGGAGTATGAATCCTATGACGATCCCGATGAACTCGAAAACGAAGACAATCAGTCGAAAAAGCGGGTCTCTCAACAGATACAGCGTTACAAAGCCCAGGAGAACGAGCACAACACCCACCGCTTGCCCGGTCCGCACAAAGCCCGAGTTTCTCCGATGTTATTTAAGAGATTGAAAGATCGCTCGTATCAAGCCTGGAACCAAGGAAAGTGGTGGCCCTCGAATGCATCACTTGTGGAGATAGGCCCTTGCACCCAACGCCTCTCCCAACTTGGGTCGGAGGGCAGGAGTTAAGACGCGCGGATTCTCTTCGACATCACGACGGACTTCCCGAGCCTCCGAGTCTGTCTGAAACCGAATTGAGAGAAGAGATGCTTCGTCCCCGCCCAGAGAAATGAAGAGGAGTATCTTTCTCTCGTCGTCTCCAGGGGGTAGGCCTCAACTGTCTTGGCGCCCTCCGTTCCATCACTTCGAGGGCGGCGCGCAGGGCCTCCCTTGCGACGCCCCTTTTCCTGTGGTCCTTGTCGATGAAGAAGCACGTGACTCTCCAGAGAGAATCTTCCCCCGTGTCCTTGTACCCTCGTTTCCGCTCGATGCGGGGTAACTCCTCCCGCGGACCGAACTGGCACCAGCCGACGGGCTGCTCCGTGTCGCCGTCATACACCAGCACGCCGTGAGACTTCCCCGCCCTCACAAGGAGCTCCTTCTCCTCCCGGTTCTGTCTCGCGGAGCGCCCCGACCACCCCCTTGTGGTGTGGTAGTACATGCAC
>VBPP01000234.1 GCA_005877365.1 Nitrososphaerota archaeon | reverse complement strand
GGGTTGCGGATAGAGTTAGAATTTCCACTTCTGCTCTTCATGCTGATGCTTCCTTCTCTCGTCAACGTGGTGAGGATTCCGCTCACTTACCTTCTCGAAGGGAGCGAAACGGGTAGAGAAGCAAAGGACATCCCATAAATTCAAGGTCGGAGGTCGTTTGAAGAGCTTCTGCATCTCGCACTCAAAGGACGTGGACGGCATCGGGTCGGCCGCACTCGTCCTGGCGGCGAGGGGAGGCGGTTTCAAGCTGACCGGATACGATGAGGTGCTCGAGGAGCTGCAACGAGTCCCGGCTGGAGTCGACAGCTTCGTTTTGTGCGACATCGGTATGGACCAGTCTCGTCTCCCCCAGTTCGTAGACAAGCTCGGTGACCTCGCCAAGAGGTGCGATGTGATGTACATAGACCACCACTACCTCTCGGCTGAGTCAGAAAAGAAATTGACGAGGGTGCGGGTGAAGCTAGTGCACGCCGTCGAGGAGTGTTCGAGCATGCTTACGTACCAAACCTTTCGAAAGGAACTGCCCGAGGAGGCGAAGAAGATAGCACTCTACGGGGCGGTCACCGACTACATGGACGCTTCTCCGCTGGCGAAGAAGATGATAGAGAAGGAGGACCGATTGTTCATCCTTCTGGAAGCCACCCTTCTCTCGAACTCAGTGGCCGAGAGGGGCGACGACATGGGGCATGTCCGCATGCTCGCCGAAGAGCTGTCCAAAATGAAGCAACCACACGAGATCGACGAGGTCCCCACACTGGCCGTCGAGCAGCTTCGCCGGACAGTCGGTTTGGCCAGAGAGGTGAAGCGAGGAGGGAAGAAGATGGGGATGCTCGCCTACATGAGGACCGATCAGCACGCGACCGGAAGCATCGCGAAGCTTCTCATCGGAGCTTTCGATGTCCCGGTGGGGGTTGCGTTTCGCGAGAAGAGTGAACCCGGGTGGTATGAAGTCAGCTTCAGAGGAACCTCGGACTGCAAGGTTCATCTCGGTCGTGTCGTCGGGAGGCTCGCCGAGAGGTACGGGGGGAGCGGCGGGGGTCACAAGCTAGCCGCGGGCTGCAGAATTCCCAGAAGGAAGATTGTCAGCCTCCTGAAAGAGCTGAATCGCAGGCTGTAAAAAGCTCTCAGGTCCCCGAGCACTCGACGATTATCGCGCCCCCCATCTGTAGCTTCGTCATCTTGACCTCCCTGAAGAACCTGGAGAGAAGGCGCTGGAGCTGGTCGTTGTCGAGGACGAGCATGTAGGTGTCGAAGATCGAACCGAACTTCAAACCCACCCATCCGGCCGAGAGGAGCCCCACCAGCGGAGCGAAGAGGCGAAGGTAGACGGCTATGGCGAGCATCTTGACTCTTGAAGTTGGCTTTCCGAGGTCGCAGAAACCAAATCTCCCCTCCCGTCGAAGGACTCTCCGGATCTCCTGTAGGGCATCCGTGAGGTCCCGCGAATCCCTCAGCGCGAACCCGCAGACGATTCCGTTGAAGACCTCGTCCCTGAAGGGAAGGTGCTCGAAGGATGCCTGAACCTTCCCTGGGTAAGGGGAGACGCTCAGCATTCTTCGAGAAACGTCCAGGAGGAGGGGTCTTCCTCCGGCCCTCTCGACCTCCCGGGCCATCACCCCGGGACCCGAACCAAGGTCGAGAATAATCTCCTCCTTCCGGACAGCGAAGTTTACTGCCCGGATTCTCATCTGAGTGTCGGCGAAGAGGGCTATCCTGTTGGACCCGAGCTCGTACGCAGGGATGATCCTCTCGAGGGAGTTGACGACGTGCTGCCACTTCTCCTGAAGTCCGGGGCGACGGAACTTCCTTTTCATTCCACCCTGTCGAACCTTTTCATCACGCTCGCAATCCTGTTCGCGACGTCCGAGGCCGTGATGTGCAGCCCCAGCTCGCTCGTTGCCTCAACCCCCGCCGCGCCTGTGATGTATGCGGCGCAGCAGCCCGCCTCAAAGGGAGTGAGCCCCTTCGCGATCATCGCGGTCGTCACCCCAGTCAGGACGTCTCCCGTCCCCCCGACAGTCATGGACGGCGAATGCGTTGTGTTCAGCCCCACCTGCGAACCGTCCGTGACCACATCGGTCGAGCCCTTGAGCAGGACGGTGAGGCCGTGTGTACCTGCCTTCTCAGCCGCGACTTTCACCACGGTCCCGGACCCCTTGGCAACCTCGAGGATTGAGGACCTGAGCGCGTCAGCGTCGAGGACGAGCCCCCTTCCCAGACCCTTCAGCACTCTCACGGCGTTCTCGAGGTTCCCCGGACTTTGGGGACCCAACCCCGGTCCCACGGCGATGCTGTCAACCCTGGGCAGCCACCCCTTCAACTTTGAGATCGTTCCTCGGGTGAGCTTGGAGTCTGGGAGGGGGATTACGATGAAGTCGGGGGAGAGCGACCTCACCGCATCCACGATGACCGCCGGGACAGCGATGTAGACGAGGTCCACACCCGCCCTCATCGCCCCAGAGGCGGCTAGGAACGGAGCCCCGTGATACAGTCGACTCCCCCCCACTACGCAGACGACGCCGTTCATCCCCTTGTGCGAGTCCTTCCTCCTCGGGGGGATGGCCTTCGCGACGAACCCCGCGTCGATCGCGATGGTCCGCAACCGCTCTGCCCCTAGCCTAGAAGTTGTAGTGTCGCGCCTTCTGCTCCAGGGTAACCAGCGACTCGATCTGGCAGGTGAGTCCCAACCGGCTCTTGAGTTTCTGAACCGATTGGTCGAGCGAGGCTATCATGAATATCCCAACGATCTTTGCCCTCGCTTTCTCGGCGAGGCGTGCGAGCGCCTCGATCGTCGTCCCGGACCTCACCATGTCGTCGACCACAAGAATGTGCTCTCCCTTCTTAATCGCATTCTTCGGGAGGTAGAGGTACTTCACGGAGGAGGGGGAGTAGACGACCTTCTGTTCGAAGAACTCCTCGACGCCCAGGTCCTTCTCTGCCCTTGCGACCGCGAGGTTGACGTTGAACTCCCCCGCGACCTCCACCGCCAAGGGTATCCCGTCCACCTCCATCGTGAGCACCTTCTCCACCGGGACGAGGCTGAACTCGCTGTAGACCACCTTCGCGACCTGCCTCAGCAGGCCGACGTTGGAGGTCACGCCGCTGATGTCGTAGGAGCCGTCCGCGGTAATCCTCACTTGGTCTGTCACTATCTTCCTGAGGAGCCTCTCCCTAAATGTCGCGATGAACTTCTCCGACCTCGAGGCGCTCGGAAGGACGTGCCCTCTGACGTACCTGCTCAAAATGGGAGCCGAGAGTCCGAGAATCGAGGAAAGCTCCCTGTAACTGTAGCTCTTCTTCAGCGTCGCCAGCAGTTCGACGGAGGAGATCCTCGTCTTCACGTCGGTGACTCTGCTCAGGGCTGATACTTAACGCTCGAGGAGGGCAACCTTGTGGCCCTTCTTGTTAAGATGATAGGCACAGGATATTCCCGCCATTCCGCCGCCGACAACGACTACGTCGAGAGATATGTCGTGGTCCAGCTTCGGGAAGCGCGTCGTCACGGGCCAGAGTGGATTCGCTTGCATGCGACCCATTTTGCGGGAATTTCGTCAGTTAATGAATGAATGCCCCGCCGGAGGAGGTACCGAGGGAGAGCGACGCGTTGGCGGGAAAGCCTTTATCATTCATCTTGCCCCAAGAGACTATCGAATCTTTGTCATCCAGACTTCGAACTCTTTGTCCACGAACTTCCATTCAGGATTAAGCTTTGTGTCACGAAGCTGAGACAGAAGTGCTCTGAAATCTCTTTGGTGCTTTTCTTCGAACTCGAAGTAGGTCAAAAAGTCGTAGTCAGGTCGCATTCCCAGGTAGCGCGAGTGATATAGCCTTCGAAAGATCCGGTCAGCAAACTTCAGTCCGATGGCCGTATGGCCTTCCCAAGATTCCGTCTTATCGAAATAGGCCTGACGTTGGTCCTGTGCGAGCCTCCACCACTTCTCCGACTTGTGAATCGGTATCAAGACTCCGATTGTGTTCTCAGAGGCGGTGAGTTCCGGAAGGGAAATTCTGTCGAGGAGTTCGCGATGTTGATTACTGGTGTAGTGCGAGTGCTGTGCCACCCCGTAGAACTGCTTCACTGCCACGTTGTTCGGACCCCTAACACCTAGGCGCAGTGGCCTAGGAGAATCGAGACGGATGACACTCCAACCTCGCGTGAGATTGTACGGTCTCCCTCGAACAGGTACGACCTGTCGAATTATATAGTGAGTAACTGTCCCCCCCTTTTTGAGAAAGGGTTTCAGGACCCTCTCGCTGGGCGCTACAACAAAGCGGACCCAAACGGAATTTGGTATTCTGGCTGCCATCTTTTCTGTTCTCTCATTCCTCAAAATGCTACATATTTCGCCGTTACATAACGCATCCTCATCTCCCGATGAGAGCCCTGACCCAATCAGGGAGGAATGCCTTGTCCGGGAAGTACCAGAAGAACCAGGCGAAGTTTGCGACAAGGTAGACCGTGGCGAGCCTGCTCGAGAACCATTCCCTTGTGGTGAAATAGGCTGTGCCGAGGGCGAGAGCAGGCACCGCGGGGAGGATGTAGAAAGGGTAGGTGACCCTGCCGTAGAGCCAGAGCCCCACGTATGGGAGGTACCCCCAGAGGAACCAGACGAGAGCGAATACGCCTGCCTTGAGGTCCCCCTCACGCTCGGCCGATGGGGACCTCGCTTTCTCGCCGCCGCGCGCCCACCGATTCACGACGAGGGGAACCCAGAAGAAGACCATCCAGACCATCATCATGTTCGTTACCCCAAAGTACCCGACTCCGACGTACACTATGTTGGACTGAGCGGAGGAGACTGTCACGTGCGTTACCAGGTAGGCGATTGGGGTGTAGTATGTGAGCCAGTTGAGTGGTGTGATGAATGACTTCAGCAGGTCGTCTGTCCACCCGGGGCCGGTGAGCGACGCACCGTACTTCAGCATGAACTGCATATGTTGGAAGAAGGTTGGAAGTGAGGGCTGCGTGTACAGGGAGTCGTAGACCTGGAGGCCGACGATGAAGACGATTCCAGCTGGTATGGCGATCTTCGCGAGCGAGTAAGCCCAGGCCTTTACTCCCCCCCGAAAGAAGGCGGTATGATACGTCAGGAGGGCCGCGAAGAGGAAGACCGCGGTCTCCTTTGAGAGCCCTGCCAGCGCGAGGATGAGGCCCGAGAGGATCAGGTTGTCGAATTTCCAGAAGCCGCGCCCGTAAAGGTAGACGAGGAAGCCAGCCATCGCGAAGAATGTCGTCGGAACGTCGATGAGGGCAGCTCCCGAATGGACGAAGAAGAGGGTGTCGAAAGCCAGAAGGAGGGAGGCGAAGTAAGCCAGTCTCATCTTGCGAGACAACATGTACGTGATCGTGAACAGAAGAGGAATGGAGAGGGTACCCAGGATGGTGGGTAAGATTCTCCAGCCGAAGTCTGTGAGGCCGAAGAGTTCGATGCCGACCGCGATCAGCGCCTTGGCGAGATAGGGGTGCTCCAGGTTGCACGCATCTGCATATGGCTGGCACTGCTTTCCGGCGAGCAGCGACTGGGCGGCCGGCACGTAATACACCTCGTCCATTATGCAGCCGAAAGCCTGCTTGGTCTTGTCGTAGCAGTCCGTCGTCGGAGGGAGGTTGATGGTGTAGACGTGTAACAGGAAGATGGAGAGAGAGACAACGAAGAGGAAGAGGATCGGGTCCCGGAGGTCGGCGCGGCCCCTCCAGAGGGTTGCGACCCCCACGACCGCGGCTGTTGCCGAGGAGAGGATGAAGACTACGAAAAGAAGCTGAATCGCGAGGAAGCCAGGGTCACTCGGCGAGTAGGCGTTCATGGCCACGAGAATCACGCCTGCGGAGAGTGATGAAACGGCGAGAAGTAGCGCTCGCCTGAAGAGGGGGGAGGAACGTCCCGAGAGGGGGCGCTCGCTCCCGTTGCCGCTGCTCACGGCGCCCTCCATCCGCATGCTTGGGCGCCGACTCCTGCCGCTTTTAAGTCGTTGATTGAAGAAGAGAGATGCGCGCAACTCATGAAGGTTCTGGAGAAAAATTCGGAAGACCGCCGACTATCGTTCGAAATCACCGAGACGGACCTCGGCGGACGGGTCGGAAGGCTCACCGTAGGAGGTCGAAGAGCGACAACCCCATGCCTTCTCCCCGTCGTGCATCCTGTCCATCAGATTATCCCCGCCTCGGATTTGAGGACGATGGGGTTCGAGGCCGTGATGACCAATTCTATGATTCTC
>VBPP01000233.1 GCA_005877365.1 Nitrososphaerota archaeon | reverse complement strand
GAGGGTCCGATGGACCCAGGTATTCTCGACGAAGTCCTTCACAGCGGGGGAGGGTTCGACCACTACGTTGGGCCTGAACCTCCTCACCTCGAATCGTCCTTGAGGATAGAGCTCGCGAAGGCGATCCATCGTGGCTGTCGTAAGAACGTGAATTGTCGCGAGGTCGAAGAAGGTCTGTGGCGGCATCAGCTCCTCCGTAACCTTCTCTCTGTTGGCAAGACCCTCTATGTCCGGCCAATACTCCTCATAACTGGGCTTTTCCAACGACGATGTCATGAGCCTGATCTGAGCGCTGAGCGCTTCTGACAGCAGACTGCTAGCCTCGGGCTTGTCTGATAGCGTCAACCTACCGTCTGGAAGAGTGATTCGAACAGCCGGTATCTTTCCACCGATCTTGGGAGGATCAACAAAGGAAGCTCGAAAATCAAAGAGTCTCCCCCACTTTCTGGGATTCTTGGCGCTTGCTACCTTTCCAGTGATTTGATCCACCAGTGCGTAGGCACGATCACCGAGCAGTCCGCGATCACTCACGTAGGAGGCATTGAGCTCTTCTCCCATCATGGATTTTACAGGATACCGCCACAGAGAAACCACCGAACCGACTGGAGCTCGTTCTTCTTCCCTATCTCCGACTCCGGTTTGTTGCACTACCGGTCGTGGCGTATCCCATCTCTGGATATTTAGGATTGAGAACTCAGGTGTTTCAATCCCTCCGAAAAGCCCGGCCACCAAGACTGATATCCCTCCTCCCGCCCGCAGGAATCCAAAGTCGTTGGCGATGAAGAGAGTTCTCCCGGTGCTGGCTGTCTTCCTTCTTATCGCCCTCCTTCTCGCCGCCTGGACTCTGACCTCACCTCCGATTCTTGAGACTCGGTCGGCCTCAGAGTTGAGCAACTCCGTCTTTTCGAGCGCCAGGAGCACCATAACCGACAACCTCACAGACGGCGCGGGGAGCTACCTCCTAGCCTTCGGATTGGATTTTCCGGACGTTGCGGTGCCCGCTGGGATGAGAATTCAGTTTCGAGTGTACGCCGCCCTACTCTCCGAACACATCACCTCGCCCTTCGTCAGAGGAATCGCGTTGAGACTGGACGAACTATCTCTCTCCATCGACGGCGCGGAGGATAGGAGCGTGAAGGTCGTCACCCAGACGCAAGCCGGCCTTGTAACCTACGAGTTGCAGTCTCCCAACACAAGCCTGACGTTCGGTCTTCACTACCTCGAGGTTCACCTTGCTTTTTCCACGATCGACATCAACTATTTCGGATACACCGTCGGTTCGTCTGGAATCGAATTCCTGAAGGGAAACCTTACAATCGGTAGCTAAGCGAATCCCAGGCGATTGTCTTTAGGAGAAGCTCAAGAAGCTGAATCATAATGAGTACGTTGGGCGTACGCGGCGAGGGCGTAGTCAGCGATCAAGAGTTTCATCAGGTCTGATTCCAAACCGGCACCCGCGCTTTGCCGAGTAAAGCATTTGGATGCTTGTGCGGGTTTTATGCCATAAGAGATAATAGCATCGAATCGGTCTGGTTCCACGCATGGGGGAGCGTAGTCTATACGAGCGCATCGGTGGCATCTACGCAATCGCAGCGGTGGTGGACCGCTTCAGCGACCAGCTTCTGAAAAATCCGAAGATCGTCAATGCAAACCCCCAACTCAAGGAATGGCATACGCAGAAATACAAGACGCGGTTGCCGGGGCTCAAGTTCGGGCGCACACTGTGGGTCGCCTCGGTGGCGGGCGGACCTTATCAATACACGGGCAAACCCCTTAGCGACGCCCATTTCGATTTGCGCATCCCACCAGAGGTGTTCGATGAGGTCTCAGCAGAGCTTGGACGCACCCTTGATTACTTCAAGGTGCCCAAGCGAGAGAAGGAGGAAGCATTGGCCGCCTTCAACGCGCAAAAGCCCGATGTGACTGCTGGTGCCAGGGCGAAGGCGAAGCGCTGAATTCGTTGATAACCTGAAGCGCGCCAAGGAACGGTAGCGAAGGTTCACTTGGCGATTGACCTCAGCGGAGTTCTCACTGCAGTCCTCGACCTGGTCATCCCCTTCCTAGAACTGGTCGCAGCTTTGATCATCCTCGGTGGCGGCGTATGGGCTCTCACCATCTTCGCGCGCCGCCGCGATGCCGCGCAGGCGAGGCGCGAGTTCAGTCACGCACTGCTCCTGGGCCTGGATTTCACCATTGGCGCAGACATGCTGAAGCTCGCTAGGGCGCCAGACCTCTCGGCGGCAGCCCTGGCCGCGGGGGTGACTGCGGTCCGCATTGCCCTTACGCTGACACTCCTCCGGGAGGAGCGCCTAGCGATGGCGCCTCATCCGCCGTCAACGTAGAATGATTCTTGGGCAGAGTCAGGCGGTGGAAGGATGACGCCAACCTCTGAATCTACGGGAAAGACCACGAACCAATCGTGAGGTCTTCTGCACGCGCCGGAATCAGCGATGCCGCGGTGAGTTTCGCAGAGGCTAACCCATCCCGACCAGCGCCCCGAAGAAACCGGCGACGCAATCTCTTATGGAGACGAGGAGCGCGTGCTTGACCTGTCCTCCTTTGGATGCAAACCTCGAAAGTCTACCCACTCGGAAGTATATCGGTGGGTGAGGGTCGAATCTCAGCCAGTCTAGGATCCTGTAACGACGAGAATAACGCTCGAAGTAGAGCTGTCTGAACCCGATGTTGGTGAGCGCCGAAGCCAGCACGCTCGGGTTTCCGAGGACGACCATAGACTGAGTGTCCGCTCTGGTCTCGAGAAACTTTCCCACCGTGTACACCAGGCCGAAGGCGACGAAGTAGTAGAAGAAACCCAGACGGAGAATGAGGGGCGCCCAGAGGTAAGGCCCTCCCAGGTAAATGGTCATGGTGGCAAAGAATAGGACGAGGGGGTCACGCCCCTTGACGTGGCCCAGCTCGTGGCCGATCACGGAAGTCAGCTGGTCATCGTCGAGGTCCTCCAGGGCACCCGCCGTTATTGAAATGGACGAACGGCCATAGGAGATGCCCGTCGCGGCCGCGTTGTCCAGCGGGGTGTTCAGTATGCTTATCTTGGG
>VBPP01000232.1 GCA_005877365.1 Nitrososphaerota archaeon | reverse complement strand
GCTATTGGCGGGGACTCCCTTTAACGAGTGGGGGCTCAGACTTGCCATGTCAGGCGGTCGCCGGGAATTCTACCCGGGTTCCGTTGAAGCAGCAGGCGACAGAATAGCCTGATTTGCGCCTTATTAGATAATCAGAGGATGAAATGAAGCTGCATGGGCCGGAAGGGGCTCGTCAAGTTTCCATGACTAAAATTCAGGCCCAAAGCCATGGCCTGCAAGGGGTTGGGTCGGAGGGGGTGCATTCATGTGAGAACTCAGGACGGATCTTCGCCTTTCCTGCTCGTTTGAGGGTTGTGGCTGGCTTGATATTTCGTCGTTCATACCACTTATTGTTTATGAATGACATTCGAAAAGACGCAAGTGCCGTGGAGGGAAATCCCGCGTCTCAAGATTTGTCGGAAGCTGACAGGATGGCAGCGGCTGCGGCAGCTGCACGTCCCATGGTGTGCGTCGTCGGCCTGGGCGGAGCCGGCAGCAACATTGTCTCTTGGATAAAGGAGAAGGGCATGGCTGGAGGCAAACTCGTCGCCGCCAACACCGACGCGGTTCACCTGAGCGTGACGAGAGCCGACAGAAGGATTCTCATCGGCGAGAAGCTCACCCACGGTCAGGGAGCAGGTGGCCATCCTGATGTGGGTGAGAAGGCGGCCTACGAGAGCCTCCAGGAGCTGAGAGAGGCGGTAGCTGGGTCGCGCATACTGCTCCTTTGCGCAGGTCTGGGGGGAGGGACCGGTACTGGTGCCATAAACGTGCTCGCGAAGGCGCTCCCAGGAGAAGGCATCCTAAAGATCGGCGTCGTCACGCTTCCCTTCTCTTTCGAGAGGTACAGGTACAAGAAAGCCAAGAAGGGCCTCGAGAAGCTTCGGGAGTACTGCGACACCGTGGTCGCGATAGACAATACCAGGCTCTCCAAGGTCGCGGGTGATCTACCTCTCGAGCAGGCGCTGGGAGTGGCGAGCGAACTGGTCGGCCAATTCGTGAAGGGCATCACTGAGACCATTACCACACCGTCTCTCATCAACATCGACTACGCAGACCTGAAGGCGATAATGGAGCGAAGAGGGCTGGCCGCCATAGGCGTGGGCGAGTCTTCTGGCAAGGGAAGAATCGAGAAAGCTGCAAGGAAGGCGATAGACAGCAGGCTCCTGGCCGTGCGCGACCCGTCGAAGTCGCACGGAGCGCTGCTGCTCGTAACAGGGGGAGGCGATGTAACGCTTGAGGAGGTCGAAGCCGCGGGCGAGGAGATAATGAAAGGTCTCCGACCGGGAGTGAAGTTCGTCTGGGGCGCCAGAATCGAGGAGAACATGCATGGAAGGGTCCGTGTGATGGCAGTCTTGACCGGGGTCGAGGGCGTCTTCCTAAGCCACAAACGGCGGCGCGTCCAGCCTTTCCCTTTGTAGGCAGAGCGTTTCCAACAAAAGGATTCTCTTAATAGTTTCAATGGGCCGGAAGGGATTCGAACCCCTAAGCAAGGGCGCAGCGGAATCTCCCTCTGTAGTCGTCACGTATCAGAGCCGGCTGACCATTTCTTAGGGTAGAACCCAGGCAATACTACGCTGAACAAGAATCAACGCCCACAGTACCCAGCGGCAAAAGGAAGTCTCCCCGTTCAGGCCCTGACTCGCACGCGCCTAGATGCCTATTCGGACGCTTCGCCTGAAAATCCAAAAGTTGCAACTAACGCCTCCAAGTTCGGGCGTCTAATTGTATGCTCAAATCCCACTGTTGGCGCATTTATACTTCAATCACTATGAGATGTTGGGCATGAACGGAAACCGACCTCCTGGAAAAGTGCTAGACGCCTCCATTAATGGGGAGACTACCAGACTAGACGACAGGCCCGCCTTCGGAGACGCGGACCTGGCGCGCTTGAATCGGAAAATCGCGACAAATTTCACTAAAGGCCGGATAGCGTCCCCTGGAATATATGCAATGAACGCACTAAGACTAACAGAACTGCTACAGACTAGTGGGCCCCGCAGCCGCAGGAATCCGAACGAACGTTTGGGTTCTCGATCTTGAACCCCCTCCTCTGGATGCTCTCATAGAAGTCGATTCGTGAGCCCCTGATGAGGTTCTCGTTTCTCCCATCGACCATCACAGTCAAGCCGTCAACCTTCTCGACGATGTCGCTCGGGCGAGGGTCCTTCTCAAGGCTCATCGCGTACCTGTAGCCTCCGCTGCACGCACACCCACCCGACTCGTAAACCTCTATCCGCAGGTAGGAGTCCTCGGCCTTCTCGTTCTTCAGGACCTGGGAGAGTCTCTCCCTCGCAAGAGGCGATATACTGACCAGCGGCACCAGTTTCTGCATACCTGAAGTCAGGGTGTCTTCATCCTATTTATGCATTGCTTCCCTCAATCGGCTCTGGCGTCCCCATTCGCCTGGTCTGACGGAACGTCAGGTAGACCATCGCTACCACGATAAGGCCGGCGGCCACGGAGAGGATCGCAAGCGATCCGGCATCCTTCCCGCTTCCGAACACTATGGGAACCGGTCCGATAAGCACGAAGCCTCCCACACTGGCGTTACTCCCGCTGAAGGAACCCAATACAATCATCGCGAAGCCCAGGAACAGGAGAACGACCCCAACGGCGTACAACTTCGGTTGAAGCAATCTCAGATCACGTACAGGTTGACCACGAGGGTCACGAGAATCAGGACGAGGGCCAGAACGATTGCCACGCTTGCCCATTTCATGTCCGAGCCGAAGACAAGGGGAATCGGACCTATCATCACCACTCCCCCGCCCCTGACTCTCCCCTCGGTGCCCGGCTCGGAGGAGGCGGAGAGGATCATCGCAATGAAGATGATTGCGAACCCCGCGAAGACGAAGAGTATTCCCAAGACTACTAGGTCGAGCACGAGGGACGAAAGCCCTTTCAACGATAAAACTTTTACTTCAGTCGGTCGCATGATCCACCACCCTTATCGAAGTGACCCAGAAG
>VBPP01000231.1 GCA_005877365.1 Nitrososphaerota archaeon | reverse complement strand
GAGAGGAGGACGGCGCGACAAGGATGGGAACGTCGAGGACGGTAGCCGTGGCTGCCCTGGCCGGGTCGCTCGCCGAAGCAAGGGAAATTTCCCTCCGGGGGGTGGAGGCGATTTCGGGCCCCCTCAGATGGAGGAACGACATCGCGAGCGCCGCGGACCTCGCGCGGTCGGCGGCTCACATGAGGCTCCTTCGGGGAAGGAGCAGGCTCCCGGCTAGTGCTTGAAGGCGCGCTTGTGCGTCAGCACCATCGTCATGCCGTGTTCGTCGGCGGCCCTGACCACCTCGGAGTCCCTCGCCGAACCTCCGGGCTGGATGACGGAAGAGACCCCTGCCCCGGCCAGGAGGTCGATGCTGTCGCGGAACGGGAAGAAGCCGTCGGAAGCGCAGACCGCCCCCTCTGCCCTATCGCCAGCGTTCTCAAGTGCTATCTTGACCGCTCCGTTCCTCTTTCTGAAGCTCGCCACCCCCAGGGTCCAGAAGCGTTTGACGCTCCCGCCCTCGACGTCTCCGTTGGCAATGACTATCCCGTTGGACTGGACTTTCCTCACCACCTCCCAGGCAGCCAGGAGCTTCAACAGTCCGTCCCCGGCGGGCTTCTTCCGATTGGGGACTGTGATTCCTGAAGCGTCCAGTTTGAGCCCGAAGTCGACCGTTCTCTGCACCAGCATCGCTCCCTCGACCACCTTGATGTCGTAGGGGAAGTCGGGCTTCGCACCCGTCATGATCACCCGGATCTTCTTCTTCTGTTTAGCCGCCAAGAGCGAGAGGGCTTCGTATGCGAACGCCGGCGCCGCCACGATCTCTGTGTACACCGATCCGTCTTTCTCCCCCTCGTTCCTCCCGATAAGTCTCGCCGCTTCTGCGTCGATCTCCCTGTTGCTGACCACACATCCGCCAAAGTCGGCCTCAGGGTCGCAGGAGTGCGCCAGCGTGTAGGCTTCGGGGACCGTCGAAGCGAACCCGAACCCGCTGATCTGGCCGTGCTTGACCACGGCTACGGCAGCGACGTCTTCGTACCCTTCCACGATGCAGTAGGCGCTCCCCACGTCGAGGTAGTTGTTGAACGACATCGCATCCCCCGCAAGCTGCTCCCATCCTGCCATGGTCGTGCATCCGTCAATCGTGTAGATCGCAGCCTTGGTGTCCGGGTTCTCTCCGTACTTCGCGTCCACAAACTTGGAGCCAGAGACGAGGAACCTCTCGGGGAACCCGTCCAGGGCGATCCGCCGCAGCGCGTTGAAGATCGAAGCGTCATAGGAAGACGTGAGCGAAAAGGCCTCGATGGCTAGCCGCCTCCTGAACTCTAGCGTCGTCCCTCCTCCGGTCCTCTTCAGCTCCTCCACCACCAGCGGGTAGTACTTCGGAGAAGGCACCACGGCGACCCGCTCGAAGTTCTTCGAGGCCCCCCGCACCATGGTAGGGCCTCCTATGTCTATGCTCTCGACCAGTTGCGAATCTGCTTGGCCTGCCAGTCGCGCTACGTCTTGGAACGGATAGAAGTTGCAGACCACCGCGTCCACTGGCTTTATCCCCATTGCCCTTAGCTCACGCAGGTGCTCCTCGTTCCCTCTTGCGAGGATAGCAGCGTGAAGTGGGGCGTGCAGGGTCTTCACCCGTCCAGAGACCGCGGTGGGAAGATTCATGTCGTCCTGCAGGCTCTTCACATCGACCCCCGCTTCCCTGAGCGAGGAGAATGTTCCACCGGTGGCAAGCATCTCTACCCCGAACCCGGCCAGCTCCCTGGCTAACCCCACGAGCCCCTTCTTGTCGGAGACACTTAGAACCGCAGTCTTCATCACGACGATGCCTTCCCCTTCGGGCATGGCGCGGGCGGCCCTGAGCAGGCAATTAACGGAATCGTTCGCTAATTAGTCGCTTTTAGCACAGATGGCGCAATCCCGATTTAAATATCTTGCAGAATCGCGTCGAAATCGTGCGGGCGGCTAAGCAGTTCTCAGTGAGAGTGATCATATCCAACAAGGAGGGGGCTGCCGATCCCGAGGGAGAGACGATATTCCGCGACCTCGTTTTGAGGTCGGGCTACAAGCAGGTCAAATCAATCCGGACCGGGAAGTTCCTTAGCTTCGAGGTAGCGGCTGAGGACGCGGCCGACGCAAGGACCATCGTCGCCAGGATGTGCGACGACCTCAGAATCTACAACCCCGCCGCCCATTCGATAAGGGTCGAAGCGTGATGGCTGGAAGCCTGCGCGTGGCCGTCGTGAGGTTTCCGGGAAGCAACTGCGACTTGGACGCCCTCCGAGCACTCCGTAACGTAAGAGGCGTCAGCCCCGACCTGGTCTGGCACGAGGATTCAGAAGTCTCAAAATACGACGCCGTCGTCCTGCCTGGAGGTTTCTCCTTCGGGGACTGCCTGAGAGCAGGAGCCATCGCTGCACGAAGCCCGGCGCTGAGGCGCGTATCCAGGCTGGCCGAGAGGGGCCTCCCCGTCCTCGGCATCTGCAACGGGTTTCAGACACTCATCGAGTCTGGGCTCCTCCCAGGCTCTCTCCTTCGCAACACGACGCTCAGGTTCGTCTGCAGGTGGGTGACCGTCCGCGTCGAGAACAACCGTACGCTATTCACCAGAGGAATGAAGGAGGGCCAGGTACTCCGGATGCCCATAGCCCACAACGAGGGTAGGTACTTCGCACCCGAAGGCGACCTGAGACGTCTTGTTTCGGAAGGTCAGGTGGTGTTCAGCTACTGCGACGAAGGAGGAAGAGTCACGGCTGCCTCCAACCCCACGGGGACACTGCTGAACATAGCCGGCATCTGCAACAACGAGGGGAACGTGGTGGGCCTTATGCCCCATCCGGAGAGGGCTGCCGAAAGGATACTCAGCCCGTTC
>VBPP01000230.1 GCA_005877365.1 Nitrososphaerota archaeon | reverse complement strand
AACGGGTGTCGCTGTTAAGGGAAGCGTTTCGGAGAACTTGACGGGTCCTTGCCGTAGGTGGCGTATCTTCTTGTCTTCCAAGCTCGCCCGCATGAACTCTCCTACAGTCAGGTGGCGGCACTAGGCTTAGCTTGCTCGGGGAATCAAATCAATCTCTGACGTTTGCGAGGAATCCATTTTTGAACCCAGTCAGGGGCTAAAAAATCTGCTGGGCCGGCCAATGCTTAAGAGCCGACGCTGAAAATAATCGAGCCGTTGCCCTACGCGACCAACAACGGCGTCAGGATTCACTATGAGGTCTTTGGAGGAGGCCCCCCTCTGTTCCTGTATGCGGGTGCGGGCTATGAATGGGACCTGTGGAAGCTAGCCGGGTACCTGGACCGCCTTAAGGGATTCCAACTGATAATCAATGACCCGCGAGGATTCGGGAGGAGCGACAGGCCGAGGACTCTCGCCGACTACCGAATCAGAAACCAGGTTCAGGACGTCCTGACAGTCATGGACGACCTGCGAGTCTCCAGTGCTGCTTTTTGGGGGCACTCCGACGGAGCATGGGTTGGATTTGCGCTTGCGGATGCTCATCCGAGCCGTTTGAAAGCTCTGATCGCAGCCGGCGGGGCGGTTGGGCCCCCCGAGAGTACGGAACGCGAGGACCTGGCCAAGTTTGTTCACAATAATGGACTGGGTTTCCTAAACGGAGTGTTTGAGAAGTCTCTCGGCAAGAAACTACCCGTCTGGTACACGAGGCGGAGGCCCCGAAGAGATCCCGAGATATTTGGGTTGCAGATGCGCGCGTGGGTCCCGTGGATGAAGGAAGCCTGGAACGTACTTCCTGGGATAAAGGTCCCTACTCTGATCATCACCGGCGACAAGGAAGACCCTACCGGTCTGAACAAGAAGATGGCGCGAGTCATCCCTGATGCAAGATGCGTGGTTCTTAGAGGCGTTTCTTCGTAAGCACCTGAAATGATTCTTCTGAACTTCGCTTTACAGGGTAGCCGCTGCCGCGCGGTCCGCTCTTCAGGAAGAGTTCGGGAGAAAGCCTTTAAGCCGTTATCGTCCTTCTCACATCACTGGTTCGACCCTAGTCTCTTACTATCGATTTCGGCCTGAATGAATTCGTTTTTTTGACCGGAGTCGACGATGTGGAGGAATTGGAACAGATAAAGCTCTCAGCCGAACGGGTGATTCCAATGGCCCGAGGATCGATTTGAGTAGTTACATCAGCCGTCGCAGTAGCAAGAGGAATCTAGAGAAGCAGGAGGCATGGGTTCCGAGGACAAGACTCGGAAAAATGGTCTCGGAGGGGAAGATAACCTCGCTCGAGGAGATCTTCCAGCAGGGATTGAAGATTCGCGAACCCGAGATCGTGAAGACACTCCTCCCGGACGTCACCTCTGAGGTCGTGAACGTGAGCATCGTCCAGAAGCAGACAGACGCCGGTGCACTTACCCGATTCCGCGCCATTGTCGCGGTAGGAAATGATGACGGCTGGTTTGGAGTCGGTGAAGGTAAGGCGGCGCAGAGGATAGCCGCAATAGACAAGGCAACAAGTTAGGAAGGCAGCGAGCTTGATCAGGCCCCCAAGAGCATCCTCCTCGTAAATGCGCGTCCCCAGTAGCTGCACCCTGGTGAGCGTATCGACGCCGTGTCCGATGATGTTCAACTATGAGTGCAGTTCGTCCCTGCTAAGGTAGAGCCTGACACCCGTAGGGTGGTGGCCGAGCCAGACCGCCCCGGTTGTTCGTTCATTCCCTACCCGGTGGCAGGGATGATTAAAGGAAATTGCGCACCTATGATACTTATCTAAGATAAGTCCCGATCGAGGCCTTTTCCTGTCCAGGGCAATATTGTGGCCTTGGCATTCGCAGTGAAATTTGTGGATCTAGTCGAAGCCTGATACGCGTACCTTCTAAGCGGGTACGGCGACCGTGCACCACGCCATTCCTGGAACGCTTCGTGCTAGTTGTCGACCGAATGGAAGTCGAATCTTCCTAGAAGTAACCAATCAGACCGTGAGCCAGGTATGCCACTGCCAAGAGCGCCCCGGTGAGAAGTGTCGTCATCACCGTCGCGGCCATCCCGGGAATCAGTTCGGGCGCTTTCCCTTTGGTACTGTCGAGGATTCTCGCCGCACTGCGCGCTTTCGGGATTGCAAGCAGACCCAGAAGCGCCAGAGGCGTGATTAGGCCGCTCGCCACACCCAATACCAATATCACATAGGCGCTCGCGAGCAGCACCTTGAAGCGTGAAGCGGCTGCCTCCTTCCCCCATCTGACCACCAAGTCCCGGCGCCCCCTCGAGCTGTCGGCGTCCACATCCGGGAACTCGTTGATGTACAGAATTCCGGCCGTTAGAATGCCCAGGACCGCCCCAACGAGCAGCGGTTGGATGGCGAGGGTCCTGGTCTGTACGTAGTAAGTGCCGAGCAACAGTAGAGGCCCGAAGTTGATGCCAGTGACAAGTTCTCCGATTCCCCACTTGGAAAGGAACGAGGAGTACGCGAGAATCGTAACGACCGCTATCCCCGTGAAGGCCAGGACAACGGGGTCGAAGGCAAATTGCACCACGAAGTACGCTCCCACCGCCGTGCCAATCGATAAGAAGAGCAGACCCTCGGAAAGGACGCCCTTGGGTGTCAGCAAATTCGAGGGCAGTATGGTGCTTCCGCCGCTGAACGGGGTCGGGGTGGTGGCGAGGTCGATCCCCGAGGTGAAATCGAAGTAGTCGTTGAGAACGTTCACGCTCGCATGGAGGCTGACCGCCCCGGCCAAGGTCAGAACGGCGTATAGCGGATTGAAGCTCCCCTGGCTCCAGGCCATCAGCAGACCCACGGGGACGAAGATTGCCGGGAGAAGGAGAAACGGCGCCCTGAGCTCCCGAACCCAGATGTTGTGACGCCCCCGCGACACTTTGACGGGCGACCGGGCGATTTCCTTTATCGGTCTAGTCAGGCCCATGTAGCCTACAATCTCCTCGCCCTTCTTGATCGGCCTCACGGTAAGCATTCCGAGAAACTTCGACCCATCCTTCCTGACCAGGGTCACCTCCTCTTCGAACTTGCCTGTTTCGGCTGCGGTCTTCAGAAGGCGTGGGACCAGGGTTGCAATCGCCTGAGGCTCGTGGAAAATCGTCACGCTCTTCTTCCCGACAACTTCGTCCGCAGTCCAGCCGAAGAGCTTCTTCGCCCCTATGCCGTAGGAGGTGATAACCCCGGTATTGTCGCACGCTATCCCCGAGTAAGGATATCCGGTTTCCTCCGACATCCTGCACCCGCTAGAGTCATGGAAATTAAAACCTTTCAGGAGTGCTGCGGGGAGCCCAACTAGGGGATTCCCATGCGAGATGAGACGAATTTTCGACTTACAGCAGTTCGGAAGCCCCGCGACCACAACCCCGGCGATGGTTGTTTTCCGAGTGTGTCGAAAAACGATACATGGCATTCGAAGACGACTGAACGTCTACATCGACCGTTCTCAGGGGAGGGCGACCTGAATATAGTGGGCTACCACGATAGCAACGACTGTGACGATGATAGCCACGAGCCTTTCCAGAATCTGTGCGTCAAAGGGCCACGTTCGAATTTGACCGATATCCTTCTGAAGCTTGTCGATTGAAGCGAGCTTGTATCTGAAATGGAATCGTGCATGTAGTCGGGAACCAGATGTGCCTCCGGTAGGCAAGTATCCAAGACGGAACTAGGTACACCTGCTGGACGCGGCCAAGAGATCTCACACCGTTTGCTTGAACGAGTTCGTGAAGGCCAGTAGGTGATCACCCTCCATGCGATGCAGTGAGACCCATTCTTCCGAGGCCACCCAGTAGCCGTTATCATAAGGGGTCCTTGTGCCTGATTTGTACCGATTCCGGGCCCCACCCGCACCACAGTAACTGAAACTTAGAAAAAGTATAAATCAGTGTTATACTTTTGTATAACGTGGGGTTAGACATTCTGGAAGAAGAAATGACGGTCGGACCGAAGGGACAAGTTGTGATACCTAGGGCCATGCGCAAAGTGTTGAAGATTCAGCCCGGCTCCAAGGTCGTTTTCAGACTTGAAGACGGTAGGGCGGTCGTTCAAAAGCAGGAATTCGACGCAGTACGCACCCTTGAAGGGGTGGCTCACAGGGGCAAGTCTATCCGGCGCATTCAGCCACACCAATACGAAACAGAGTTGGCTGGAAGAGCGTAGCTAGGTGATCTACATAGATGCGAGTGTCTTTGTTTTCGCGGCTCTGAACACTAAGAACGCGGGGGATGAGGCAAGGTCGCTTCTGAGAGATGTCCAAACAGGCAAGCTGGAGGCAACCTCCTCAGCGCTCACTTTTGTCGAACTAGTGTGGGCAGTCAAGAGGAACAGAACTTCCGAGGATGCAATCGCCTCTGGGGAGGCATTCCTGAACATGCCGAGACTGAGGCTCGTAGATGTAGACGGAAACATACTCGCTAGAGCACTCGCCCTGATGAGAAAGTACCGACTCGACCCGAGAGATTCGATTCATGCGGCTTCGGCGCTGACTGAAGGGGCGGAACTAATCATCTCGACCGACAAGCATTTCGACAAGATCAGGGAGATCAGAAGAAGAGGGATTTCGGGCAAGTGACAGTTGAGGCTTGGCCCGTCCTGCCTTCAGATCAATGGCGCGAGTGCAAAAACCGCTCCCGCGGTGAAACGTGTCGGGATGCTAGGAGGACGAGCCGACATCCCCAAAGCTTTTCATCTGGTTTCGATTAATCGTCGTTGTCGTAGACGGGTTGAAGGGCGCTCGGAAGACTTTCTCAAGCGGAAGAAAAGGTCTTCCTGTCGTTCTCGAAAGGAGGCCCTACAACGCTGAGACGCCGATGGACACCATTGCAACTAGCGACATTACTGCAAATCGCTCCTTCTATGTGCGTAACCACTTCTCAATCCCGAAAGTTGACCCTTCTAGGTGGAGGCTGAAGGTAAGCGGGGATGTCGAGAGACCACTTCGCCTGTCTCTCCCCTCGATTATGAGGATGCGCACCAAGACGGTCGTAACTACAATGGAGTGTGCGGGGAAT
>VBPP01000193.1 GCA_005877365.1 Nitrososphaerota archaeon | reverse complement strand
GCTAACCCGATGAACTGTCGTGCACATCATGACCTGAACTGGACTAAGCCTCGCCTGAAGAACGAGAAGAGAAACTCTATGGCTTCGAATCGATGAGTGACGCTATCGAAGATTCGAGCTCTTCGCGGCGCCTGCTCCCTGTTCAAGGTTCTTGCCGAAGCGTGCAGTCAACCACACAAGCACTAGGTACAAAATCACGCTTAGGATGATTATCAGCATGCCAGCGATTGTGTCAACGAAGAGGGCCGTGAAGAGACCTAAGATGAAGAGCATCACGACCGCGGAGAGGGAGAGACGATTGTGTCTGACAGTCGCTCCATTCATCTGGCGCGCATGGGTTCCTCTGGACGGTGAATACCTTTCGCTCGGTCGCTCGCGCCTAGGCCGTACCGAACGTCAAACCCATACTTCGGAGCCATCTCCTGTAGGCCACCGCGATGCGGTCTGAACGCAGGTGGAGTTCCGCCTGGAGGTCCAAGGGGAGTCGCTCGGGCCTCTGAGACTCGACGACCGGGATGTCCTGGTTTGTGATTTTGTCCTGGAACGACCTCAGTTCCTCCTCTGGGACGTCGTGCCCGTAGTTCATGGCCAGCCAGAACCAGGCGATCGATTCGAATTCGCTTGCAGGACAGACCGTCGAGAAAATAGAAAAGCGCCCCTGCTCGGTGTCTTTGGCCAGATACATGGTGAGCGGCCTCAGAACCTTGTAGGTGTACGTCACGTTCTTGCCGACCCCCGTCCCATCGGGGTCGGGCTGCCAGATCTTCACGTTTCTGGCAACGATGCCTTCCTCCTTCACCTCAACGTCATAATCTTCAATCTCGGCGTGGGACCTGTCGCCCAGCATGCCACCGTGCAGGAAGGGGAGATGGGCGACGTCGAGGAAGTTTTCGACGGCCCTGGTGCCACTCGCCCTGTAGCGGTACGGTCCGCACGCCACCTTCCTGAAGGAGGGGTCGCTCCACTCTTCGAATTCAGGGATCTCCCTCGCTCCGTCCCCCACGCACGCCCAGATCAGCCCCCACTTCTCCTCGCACCGGTACGTCTTGACTTTGGCCTTTCCCGGCGGTTTTTGCTCTGGGTGGGCGGGGAACCTCACGCACTCTCCTTCACTGTTGTAGGTCCATCCGTGGTACGCGCAGACGAGTCTGCCCTCCTCATCGATTGACCCCAGCGAGAGCCTCGTCCCGCGGTGGACGCACAGGTCCTGCCAGACGTGTACTTCGCCATCGATTCTCCAGAGCACCAGGTCTTCGTTGAGCAGCCTTGCGGGCAGAATGGAAGCCTCGCCTAGGTCGGTCGACTTTGCGAGAGGATGCCAGTCGTTCAGAAGGACTGGGTCCTCAATCATGATGGGGAAGAGGCTTACTCTGGTGGGAGTTCCTTGTAATTGAGAGAGATATCGATCCCCCTCTTCTTGTGGTACCAGCGGGACCCGAGGTAGATCAGGGCTCCTGCGATGAATGTCGCAATCACGTAGAAGTATGTGACATTGTTGAGACCCGTGAAACCTGGGTTCGCCAGATATTGGTAGGACACGAATCCGAAGACTATGGCGTTGCCGATGCCGGCCAGAGCGAGGACGACCTTGGTGGTACCCTTCTCCTTTTGAAGGGCGTGCTTCGTAGCCGCCAGCCCGATGAAGACGAAGTATATCATAGACGCTATGATCGCACCGAAGATGCCGGATATGTTTTCGAAGAAGTAGGCCGTGATCCCTATCAGAGCCAACGTGATCACGAGGTCAACCAGGTGTGCGACGACTGGGGAGCCGAACCTGGGGCTGACGTAGGCGAGCTTCGACGGAAGGAATCTGTCCATAGATTGGGCCAAGAGGTACCTGGAGAATATGATGACGGCGTAGGCCATCGTGCCTATTTGCATGGCTATCCACCCGAGCCCGATAATCCAGCTGACGACACCTCCTCCCGCTATGCCCATCGCGAGGGAGAAGAAATTGAGTCCGAAGCCCGCGTAAGCCCTGCTGGAGAAGACTGCGTTGACGAAGGGCATCCCGGCCACTCCGTACAGGACCGCGAAGGCTCCCGTGAGGAGGAGAAAGCCAGTGAAAGCCGAGATCGGCACGTTCCATCTCAATGCCCTCGAACCCTTGATCTCCGAAGCGACGGCCGGGGCCGCGTTCAGCCACGGATAGACGAAGGCGAAGATGACGGGCATAATGAATATCATGTTGTTGAAATTGAGGTCGAACGGAAGCCCCGACGGGGTGTAGGATGCGGCGAGCGCCTGATACGAAGAGTCGCTGCCGCCGAACTTGACGGCTTGGGCGAAGCCATTAATGTAGTTCGCCACCCCGGTCTGCCCGGCCGCTAGGTAGACCCCCATTGTCAGCAGGAGTGAGAAGACTCCAAACAGCGTAATCGCGGTGACCAGCCGATAGCCAGCCTTGGGCTTCGCGATGTTGATACCGATGAGTATCGCGAAGATCGAAGCTGCCACGACAAATTGGGTGGTGCCATTGGTGAAGAGCAGGCCCCATGTGCTAAAGGAGCCGCCCAGGCTCAGACCGGCTCCCCCTATGGAGAAATCGACCAATAAAGCGACCAGTGCGATAAAGGCTAGCGTCTCCATTGTGTAGCCCCAGAAGGAGAGGGTGCTGCCCCAGAATCCCCCGAAGTTTCTTGAAACGTAAACGTAATCCCCTCCCGCCCTTGGATAACGCCTGCTCATGATCGTGTAAATTACGATTTGAGGAACGGAGAGGAGGAAAGCGATGGCAGAAGCCACCACCAAATTCAGTCCCGAAACAGATGGGGCTATCACGAAGGTTGCTCCTGCGAAGCCTGCGATTGTGGTCAGAAGCGGCCCCACAGACATATTGCTCAGGTTAAGCGCGATTGTGTCCAAGAAGGACACGTTTTTGACGAGACCGGTGGCCTCCCTCACGAAAATTTGCTGCTTCTGCTGAGTTGCCGACTCAGGCATCAAGTTTGTGCTAAAAGTCGTGGGTATATATCTTAGTCTTAGCAGGTTCAGGTAAAAGAGCCCGCACGATGTTAAGAACGGTATATGGAGCTCAATTACGTCCCCGGGCTATGACGATGCAAGACTTTTTGGAGGCAAACCACCAAAAATCACGACGCCAAGTGGAGGACGGTAGGAAGAATGATGTTCATGTTTGGTCTGATCTCATTATTTTTTCTACTCGTAATAATGATGACGGGACAACCCATCGAGTTAACGGGGGCCTGCAGATATTGTCCGGCTTTCTATACCTACTCCATCCTCGATACTCCGAGTTACCTTTAGGTAACCCTAACCGGTAACGTGATTCTCGTCGGTGCGGGTGCGCTCATCGCGGTCTCTAAGCCCCGTAACCAAATAAGAAGTAGGTGCGAGTTTACGTTCCCTCACCTGTTTAGTACCCTATCTCTGAGCTCGGCCTGAGATGCCTCATCGACTTCACTCTGCCGCACCGCTTACACTTGTAGACGCCCCTTCCTCTCG
>VBPP01000192.1 GCA_005877365.1 Nitrososphaerota archaeon | reverse complement strand
ATTGCGAAAAAACGGCTCAATAAAGTATCGTCAGAGCGATTTCTCTGTAAATTTTCTTCGGATTCAGAAATCCTTTATCGGTTCAATCGCAGAACTTACGCAGTTGGGACACTTCCCGAATGCTCCCCTCTTCGAGTTCGCGGTAAAGACGATCCCGCAATTTGAACACGCCCTTAGGTCGGCCTTGCTTTGGGTCATGCCTTTCCAGGTCGTGCGGACTTGCCTATAAGAGCTATCGTCGGTGGCTCTGCAAATTCTGGTAGACGAGAAGGCAGGTCGGGTAGGGAGGACCGTGGTCCTGGAAGGGAGGATTAGTAGTCGTCACTGGGAGAAACTCCCACCGGTCGCCACGGGGAAGCCAAGGATCGAAGGCATTTGGCGGAGTTGACCAAAATGACGCATGATGGCTAGCACGAGGACGCTAGCTGGCATGTTCTCCTTGATTATGGCCGAGTAAGCTATCTCCTCTTTTTTCTGACCGCATAGCTTGGCCGTCTGCACAACGTGGAGTCGCGCGTCCGGTAGTGCATCTCCCCAGGCGTTCCAGCACAACTTCCCATGCGCTTTGACGCAACCGAGCCGCCGATTCTCCTCGAACCTACCGGAGCCGAACGAAGACTCTGGATGGAGCCTGTTCGGAGCCACCATCAATGGAAATGTCCAACTGTTAAAATATGAGCAACTTGCGCAAGAGGGACAACAAGATACCGATTGTCCACCGAGCCGACTAACATTACTGTCAAGCTGAAGAGGGGGGCATGGGAGATCGAGATTACCTCGCCGGAGGACAGAGTGCAGCAGGCAGTCGAGAGCGTGCTGGCAGGAATGGCATCTAAAGAACCCACACTGGTGGAATCCGAGGAGCGGGACTCGGCGGGTCGGAGGTTCGAGACCTGCCGTGGGCTGCTGACGACTCTGTGGAAGGAGGGATGGTTCGCGAGCCCCCGATCGCTTTCGGAGGCGCACGAAGAGCTGAGCAGGAGAGGGTACCACTACGACCCGACCGCGGTATCGCACAGCCTCGTCGATTTGGTCCGAGAAGGGACCCTGTTCAGAGAAGGTTCAAGTAGGAACTACAGGTACATCCAAAAGCGCCCGCCGCGCCCTCAGGGCGAGCCTTCCGCCCCAACCGCCGCCGCTTGACCCTGTCTGAGCTTCTTCGAGAGCTGGTCGCTGAGGCGGTGAACCCCCACGGTGGTTATTCGGTACTTCCCCCCTCCTTCGGAATCCTCGCGCTCGACTTGGCCCAGCTTGGTCAATTCGCTCAGCCTCGAGCTGATCGTCTTTGGATAGAGCCCCGTGGCGGCCTGTATCTCCCCAATATTCATCGAGTCCGAAGTGAACTTTCCCGAGAGGCTCGAGGCTCGCGACGCGACTAGCTGGAGGAGGATGACGTCCTTATCTGAGACTTTCCTATCCTGGAGCCAGACTCGCGGCCCCTCGGGCGTTATCCTGATGAAATCCTTGAAGGTCTGGATAATGTCGTTTAGCGAGTAGTTGACCGTGATCGTCCTCGCGAGGTCGATGTTGGGAACTACCTTTGCGACGAACTCGTGCAGCGAACGCATCACGACGTCGGGAGAGCCAGAGAAGTCGACCTTCACGTCCCCGTAGCTGATCGAGACTGAGAGTTGCCTTTCCGAAGACATCGCCCCACTTGACTCCTACTTCGAGCAGATTTTTTTGGGCGATTAAACGTTTGCGCTGATATCTGCGACGGGAACTATTTGCTGGGGAATGATTGGGGTCGAGGAAGTGTATACGAACTCACCGTCTTCCGCCTTGAACCTCCTTATCCGCGACGCCTTCGCCAGCCTGAGGAGAGCGACCGCGACCGACTGCTTCGGGTAGTTGAGCCCGTACGACTGAAGGGCCTCTCTGACGTCTGAGAGCTTCCTTCTCTGCGTTCCCCACTCGCCAGAGAAGAACTTGCCGACGACCTCGGCGAGCGAGTCCCCCTTCTCGAGTGTGACAACAGGTACCTCACCGCTGTCTCCTCGAGGGAGATAGACCTGAGGAGCCTCTTTGCTCACTCTCGCCCCGCCGTCGGCTGGGAGTTGCTTCAAAACTTCAGGGATTAGCTCGATAGCCTCGCGGATGTGACTTAGTTCGGCTTCGATCTCGGCCTCGCTATTCCCGGCCTTCACCCTGATCTTGACATGGTCGGAGGGCATTTGATATCAAAACTCAGATGAACTTATTTAAACATCCCTCGCTTCACGGAGGCAATCGAAAGTCCTCTTTCACGGTCGTTAGCACGATGTGCGTGTTGGTCCGCTCGACGAAAGGCATCGCGAGAAGGCTCTTTGCGAACCTGCTCAGTTCCTCTCTGTCCCTGAACTTTCCGATGACTATCCCGTCGGTCGCGCCCGTCACGTCGTATACAGCGCAGACTCCCGGAACCTTCGCTATCTCCCTCTCCATCTCGAGCAGTTTGCCCTTCGAGACGATCACCTCTACAACAGCGGTGAGTTCGTAGCCGAGCTTCTGGTGGTCGAGGGTCGCGGCATACCCCTTGACGAGCCCCGCCGCCTCAAGGTTCTTGACGTGCGTTATCACCGTCGAAGGCGAAACACGCAATTCTACGGCTAGCTCCCGATTCGAGCGCCGACAGTCCCGCTCGAGCGCCACGATGAGCTTCCTGTCAAGCTCCTCGATGGCCAAACGTTCGGGGTGTACGCTGTGGCCTCCGCTGACGGCGGGACGTTTGTTCGAGAAAGACACTTCCTGACTCATATACGTCCAATAAGCCTCGTGATGAGTTTATATTCGTTTGTGGGGGCAGGCTGCCACTTGCCTTACGACATCTCCGCCCAGGGTAGCTTCTTGAAGCGGAGGAGAACCCCTAGGCAGGTCCTCGACGTTATCGAGGAGATGGGAATCGCTTTCGTCGACCTGCACCTGACCGACGTGCCCGGCCGCCTGCGACACGTCACCATCCCGGCCGAGATGATCTCCGAGAAGACCTTCACCGACGGAGTCGCTAAACTCGACGGCTCATCAATTAAGGGGTTCACCGAAATCTTCGAATCTGATATGGTCCTGCTCCCGGACCCGTCAACCTTCGGCGTAATCCCCTGGGAGGGGACCTACAAGACGGCGAGGCTGATCTGCGACGTTATGGTCGGTTTCGGACGGGGAAAGTTCGCGAGAGACCCGAGACGTGTCGCCCAGGAGGCCGCAAAGATGCTCGAATCGGCGGGATACACGGAGTCTCTCTGGGGACCGGAAGTCGAGTTCTTCGTCTTCGACGGCGCGACCTGGCAGGTCTCTGACCCCTTCTCGAACAGTTTCAAGATCTCCTCTCAGGAGTCGGCTGTGGAGGCCAGGGGGACGAACTTCCCCATCAGGTTCAAGGACGGGTACTACCCCGCGCCACCAGTCGATACGCTGAGCGATTACCGCAGCGAGTGCGTGACGAATCTTCGCGACGGGTTCGGAATTCTCTGCAACGCTCATCACCACGAAGTGGCTACGGCGGGGCAGTGCGAGATCGACATGTACAGGGACGCCCTCGTCCAGATGGCCGACAGCGTCATGACTTACAAGTTCGTGACAAAGAACGTTGCATCGAGGCGGGGGCTCATCGCCTCGACGATGCCGAAGCCTATCTTCGGGGACAACGCTGTGGGGATGCACACGCACTCGAGTCTCTGGAATGGAGAGAGGAACGCCTTCTTCGACGCTGATGACGGGTACGCGGAGATCAGCCAGACCGCGAGGCACTATATCGGTGGGCTCCTCGAGCACAGCAGGGCGCTCTGCGCCATCGTCGCGCCGACAACCAACTCATACAGACGGCTGGTCCCAGGTTACGAGGCGCCAGTCTACGTCGCCTGGAGCAAGTCCAACAGGTCGGCGAACGTGCGAATACCAGTATACGAGAAGGGGAGGGCGGGGGAGGGCGCGAAGAGAGTCGAGTTCAGGACACCCGACCCCTCCTGCAACCCATACCTCGCCTTCTCGGCGATCGCAGCCGCGGGGCTTGACGGAATCAAGAGAAAGCTGGACCCAGGAGACCCTGTGGACCAGGACATCTACAAGCTGACATCCGAGAGAAGGAGAGCATTATCAGTGAAGGAGCTTCCGGGGAGCCTTCTGGAGTCGGTAGAGAGCCTTAGGAGTGACTCTGGGTTCCTCACCCCCATATTCCCGAAGGACCTCCTTGACGTGATGATGGAGCTGGAGTTGGAGAATTACAGGGCGGTCGGAGCCAGGCCCCACCCCTACGAGTTCTACCTCTACTTTGACCTGTGACAGACAGCCTGAAGAGAGCTCAGATGCCCTAGCGCGCTCTAGGTTGAGCTTTTTCTGCAGAAGCAACGCCGACCAAGAGGTATGACCCGATTGCACGCTCTTTAATTAGCCCTCCAACAGCCCAGGACCTACTGGATGGAATAACGGTAGGATGTGTGAAAGAAAATGAGTTTCGGACAGCGCGGAGGGTATGGCAATCGAGGAGGTTTCGGAAGAGGTTCCGGTTCCTTCAACAAGCCGGTCGAAGTAGGCAAGGAGTACAACGTCAGTATCTCCGACACCAGCAAGCGTGGTGAGGGCATCGCCAGAATCGAAGGATTTGTGGTCTTTGTCCCTGGCACGAGGCAAGGCCAGAACGTGAGGATAAGGGTCACGCAAGTCTCGGAGCGGTTTGCGTCTGGACAGGTCGTACAGAGTTCAGAACCGACTGCGACATCAACCTCTCAGTCTACGGCAAAGACCACGAATTAATCAGTCGTGGGGTCTGCCGCACGCACGTTGGTTGATTCAAAGAATCAACCATTCCCCTTATGTTCTTATCCGGGACCACACGCATAAGAGATTTCCTGAAGGAACATGTTCCGCGAGGCTGACACTAGGCTTCTATGCCGTGCTTACTCGACATGTGGATAAGATAGTAGCTTTCGTCGCGCCCTTCGAGGTTATCGAACCCAATCAGGTCCACTAGATCACAAAACGAGCATCGCCAGACTAGCTGGGTCGACATTGCCCGAACAATTTGAGCGATAACGTGTTTATAACGATTATGAATCACTCTGAACACAAGCGAAAATTTGCAAATCACAATGAGTAATTTTCAGCTTTTACTCTCGGAAGATAGTTTATTTACTGCGAGCGCAGGATTGCAAGGCGTGAAGACGCCCAAACCTGTCACCCACTCAGTCAGGTTGGACCGTAAGGTCTACGAAGAGCTTTCTAAAGAGGCTTCAAGGAAATCTGCTAGCTTCAACAACCTCGTCAATCAGATTCTGAAGAAACACGTCGAGTTTGACCAGTTCATTCCCGATCTGAACTTCGTGCTAATCCAAAAGGGCACGATCATAGGCACCATGGCTGGGCAGAATGACGATCTGGTGCTATCTAGAGCTGAGGACGCGGGCGGAGCGTTCGCGAGAGACACGATCCTCACGATGGGCCTACACTTGAACAAAGAATCCCTCATCTACTTCGTAGACCCAGTTGTCTGCCGGTACATGAACTTCGCCGATTGCCAACGGTATAAGCGAGATGGAAAGGAGGTCTTCTACCTGAGGCACGAGCTGGGCGCTAGGTGGTCGCTCTTCTTGAAAGGCTATGTTTCAGGCGCTTTTAGGAACGTCCTCAACAAAGAAATTGAAGTAGACGAAACGAAGGACGGCATTAAGTTTACCGTTTAGAACGGGATTTCGAATTTCACTGGAATACTGCTCAATGAGCCGAAAATCTACTAGATGACTCATCCGGTATCGTCGTCATCCTTTCCAGCCTTCGCTCAATCACTCCCTCGGTTTGGCCCGGATAAACCCTTCTCGTGATTTCCCGCGTTAGGCCCCCAGCCTGCCTCTGGGCTGCCTGCCGCAACCGTTCCCAGGAAAGCTCGAGGGGCCTCGCACAATCAATTTTCTTATCCGCTCAAGGCGACCCCGACAGGACCCTCTTCCAGTACTTCGCCTCGGCTATCAACCGCTGGGCTACGCCTCTCGCGAGGGGGACGAGCCCCTCCAGCAGCCCCGCGAACCTCGCCTCATCCATCTCGGAGATATCGTCCAAAGTGACCGTCTCCTTCTGGAGAGTCTTCGCGAGCCTGTCGACGACTTCGCGCTTGTTATCTTCAAGCTTCGAAGATAGGAGGTCGTCCGAGAATGAGCTCGAGAGTAAGACGAGGTCCCCCGACCTGACTACCCGCTCGATGCCCAAGCCCCTCCCCTTTAGGAAGGTGTAGACGAAACTCGGGGGGACCATCTGGTCAACCTCCATGACGTTGAAGATGGTGTTGCTGGCGTATTTCTTTCG
>VBPP01000191.1 GCA_005877365.1 Nitrososphaerota archaeon | reverse complement strand
TTCACGCTCCAAGGAAATACAAACGTTGTCTTCGCGATGGGAACCTCGGCGCCCGCAAACCCGAAAGCGACGTTCACTGTCGTATCGGTCGACCTCAATGGCAAGCAGTTCAGCGGCATGTGGACGACGGTCAACTCGAACGGCGTCACCTTGGCAACTGGTTTCACGCCATTTACATTCACAGGGGGGATGGGCGTCCAGTATCTGGTCACGGTGGCGAACTGGCAGGTCGTAGTCTTCGTCCACTGGGACGATGGCACCACTAACCCGAACAGAGCTCTTTCCTCGATTCAGGACACCACCCTGACAGCCTACTACGACGTTCCTGGTACTCCCCTAACGGTGACAATTCAGTCGGTGAACCCGTTTGGGCAGGCCTTCTCTGGAATGTGGACGGAGGTATGGTTCGGCGGAACCCTTTATCGGAGCGGAGGTACGACCCTAACCTTCACTGCAACGTGGGGACTCCCCTACACGATCTATGTGGCAAATTATCAGAATTACGTTTTTCTGCACTGGGGGAGCGGAAACGGCAACACCAACCCGTACAGAACGGTCACTCCGACCGAGGACACTGTGATCGTAGCTGTCTACAGCACATCTTGAGTCATGATGACTCACCCTTCAAAAAATCCGGCTCATGAGGGCAACACACTCCCGCAATGTCCTCTTTCAATATAGAAAAACGGTGATGAATTTCCATTTTCCCTTCCTCTCATCACAAGCGTGGGATGGAGATTCGGTGCGAAGCTGGGTCTGTACCTCTTGGAACGATGCCTTCCTTCCTAACCTTGATGAACTTGCAGAGCTCGAATCCCCGAGCGTAAGCACGGAATACCACGCTGAGCTTGGGAGGCTAATCCAGATATTACGTCAGCGCGATTGAGGCGCCACTCTGGTCTGCACCCTATCAGCGTTAGTCGGCGATATTTCGCTCTTCGGAAGAGAATCGAACTCAGATCGGGGCTTCCATTCACCCGTATTCGTCAGGCGCTCGATCCTGTCGCGCTGTTTGGCTGATTTGCGTGGAGCGTTCAACCCGTCACCATGCACCAGGTCCTGCCCTTTTCTGAATTGGCGCCATGAATGTTCTTCGGCATCCTTGGCGTGTTCGCGTTCGCGCTTTCGTTTCAACAGTACTTCATGCGGTCCTGCTATTAAAGCCCCCCGCAGTGAAGTGGATGTCGCATAGCTATCCGGTGCTTCTAATATGTGAGTAATGCCTTCTTTGCGATACCCGCTGGCAGTCGGATGTATTCTCGTGAGGTGTGATAGTTCTAACTAGCGACTGTCAACTTGGGACCTAGTTTGCCGGAAAGGAAGGAGACTGCGTTATCCCTGCTCGCCTTTGGGATCACGAACTTCTGTTTTCGTCTGCTTGTAACGACTTCAAGACTTCCCTTCTTGACCTTGGCAGAAGCGATTTCGTCCCACTTGATGACCGTGCGCGGACGATTGAGTTGCCCCAGGGTTCCCGAAGCGGCGGCCTTCTTCACCCCGCTTCTTGGCCCGCGTGTGTATGCCCAGAGAAGAATCGCTATGGGGATGAAGCCAATCAACAAAGAGAAAAGAAGATAGAGAATCGCTTCAGCGGCGATTAGAATGGACCAAAATGCAAAGGCGGAAAGAACGCGAATGCTGACGATTCCTTCGTCTGAAATCAGCCGTTCCCAGAAGAAGGTCCCGTTGAGCGGGTAACCGATGCCCGACGACATCGCCAGGGGACGAGTCTCGGCCATAGGTCAGATGCCAAGACGCGTCAATTTATTGGTTCAGCTACAACACTTTGCTATACTATACTAGCCGACCGCTAGTGATTATTTGCCGATTTTGGCCCTCTAAGGAGAGATTGGGATAACTGACCCGAGAGCTGACATGGGTCGCAAGTTAGCTTCTGCATCCGCAGATCCCTAAGGCCATCGTGTAGGATGAGATCAGAATATACGATGTGAAGGCCCCAGGGCTCAATGGGGACCAGTACAGGGAACTGAAGTTTGGTCCGGACCCAGTGATTAAGGCCCAAATCGTGAAGGATAGATATGTCATCGGGATCGTGCATCGAGACGTGACATACGACTTCGTGCCCGACCCTGTAACTGGTAAAGGCCCTTCGCAGCGCGACTTGGACACCCTCAGCTATTGGGGAATACCATGGAAGGTATGGGGCCCAGAGTTCTGGGAAGGATGGAGTCTTAGGTAGTCAGGGAAGCTATAGTCTCAGCGCCATCTTCTTGTGGGATGCCATCTGTCGTCGTTCGGCGTCAAAGAGTGTCGGGGCTCCTCCTTTCGCGCAGATGACAGTCGCTCGCGCTCCGGGCCCTTCGTTCTCGGACGGGTGATGCGCGGCAGGGCATCCGCCCATGAATTACACCTAAACGAGGATATTGGTCATGACAGACGCCCCTGCAAATGTCTGAACGAGGAGAAGAGATGTAAACAATAGACACTATAGAACATTCTTCCATGTCATATAAATAGAACGAACCACATCCATAACTCGACGTGAAATACCGGAGCAGGACCGACATAATCGCGATGATTCTCCAGGCGGCCATCAACGGCGCCACAAAGACGAGAATCATGTACGGTGCCTACCTATCCTATGCTCAGGTGAAGGAATACCTTAGCTTCCTGATCGAGAAGGACCTAATCCGGTACGAAGAAGGCTCTGCGATTTACAAGCTGACTCAGAAGGGGGTCCAGCTCCTTCGCGTCTACGAAGACATCAGCGACATGATTACGGTAAACGACCAGAAGAACAGCCCGAGTCCTCTCTCGTAATCCTGTCTCATCCGCGGCGGATCTCATTCTTCAGGCCGTCTTAGCTATAGAACAATCTACTAGTAGAATCCCGCGTAACGGTTTAAATCCCCTTCCCACGGTTACGTAGGACGTGTCCGCTGGAGAGCAAGTCGCGAGCGAGACGCGGCGAAGTTTCTGCGTCGAGTGCCTCAGTGACCTATTCTGGGATCCAGAGAACGGAGAGCAGGTTTGCGGCAAATGCGGGACAGTCAGCCCGAGCGCGCCTGACCTCACCATCTACGTTCCCCAGTCTCGAAGCCGCCAGGAATCTGCGGCACCCGTTGACCCGATGAAGTCCATCGTCGAGAGAGAGCTAAACCTCTGACTGAACACGATTGTCTCATGGGATTCTTCGAACCGGCGGCTGGCCCGAGGCCTGGAGGAGATAGAGAGGCTCTCAGACCTCCTGGGGGTGAACGACGCGGTCGCACGCAGGGCGTACGAAATCTACCAGAAGAGCTTCGCAGATCGTACTTTTCGGGCGAGGTCGCTAACCGCCATGGCTGCGGCCTCGGTCTTCATCGCCTGCCGAGACCTCGAGGTCGCGCGTCCGAGCGAGGAGGCGTTGAGGCTCAGAACAAACGTGAACGAGAAGAAGTTCCGTCACTACTACAGGAATCTCCTCAGCAACGGTCAGACGGTGAGCATCCCCAATCCTGTGACTTACATTTCCAGAATCGCCTCAAAGGCGCGACTCGCCGGGAAGACAGAAAGAAGGGCCTTCGAGATACTCGATGCTGTGAAGGGCAGCCCCGTCCTGGCGGGAAAGAGGCCAATCTCGATTGCCGCCGCGGCCCTCTACCTCGCCTCCCTGGATACAGAGGGGGGCGCCACGCAGCTGCGCATCGCCGCCGCAGCCGAGGTCACGCCGATAACAATACGAAAACGAAGCTTGGAGATATCCACGGCTCTCAAGGAGAGCCCGAAGGCCTCTACCCACTGAGTGAAGGATCTTTCTTACAGAAGAATCTGACCCTCCCGTTATAATCGGGGAGACCATCTCTACCGGGCCTTGAAAGCCGCGATACACCAGCCCCACTACCTGCCGTATCCCGGCTTCTTCCACAAGCTCTCCCTTGCTGACGTCTTCGTGATAATGGACGATGTCCAGTACGATAAGCGCTTCACCAACCGCAACAAGATTCTAGCACCCCAGGGCCCCATCTGGCTGAGCGTTCCCATCAACAAGGCGGAGAAGTTCATGCCCGTCTCCGTCGTGGAGATCAACAACTCTCTCCCTTGGAGGGAGGAGCACTGGAAGAAGCTCACCTACTCCTACAAGAACGCGAGGTGGTTCCGCCTCTACCAGGATTACCTCGAAGGCGTCTACAAGAGGGAATGGGCTCTCCTCTTCGACCTGGACTTCGAGACGGTCAAGACCCTGATGGAATGGCTCGGGGTCAGAATCCCGGTGGTGAAGGAGTCGGAACTGAATGTAAGAGGCGAGGGGACCGAACGGCTCGTGAACGCGTGCAGGGCGGTCGGCGCCGACACGTACGTCTCGGGAGCCGGGGGGAGGGGGTACATGGACGAGCACGCCTTCGAGAAGGCCGGGATAAGGCTCGAATACCAGGAATACACCCCCGTCGAGTATCCGCAGCGCTTCTCCAAGGAGTTCGTTCCAAACCTCTCCGTCGTCGACCTTCTCTTCAACGTCGGACCCGCCAGCAACCGAGCGCTGAAGGGGGTCCCCGTCGGCCCGGCAGAAGAACAGGTGGCGCAGCCGAGTTCACGAGATAAGTGATTGTTCCAGAAGACTTTTCGACAACCAATATATCCTGGCGCCCACTTCTGAAAGTGTGGACATACTAGCCATAGGCGCTCATCCAGACGACATCGAGCTTGGCTGTGGCGGGCTTCTGATCAAGGCCGCGAGGGAG
>VBPP01000190.1 GCA_005877365.1 Nitrososphaerota archaeon | reverse complement strand
AGATAGAGACACCTCCGTTTCAGCGCGTCGCCGATCTCCCGGCTCTCGTTGGACGTCAAGCAGACCACGGGATGATTCTTCGCCTTGATCGTGCCAATCTCGGGTATCGAGACTTGAAAGTCTGATAGGACCTCGAGCAGGAATCCCTCGAACTCATCGTCCGCGCGGTCCACTTCATCGACGAGCAGGACCGCTGGTCTGTCACCTTCGTGAGTTATGGCCTTCAGCAAAGGCCTCTTGAGCAGATACCTCTCGCTGAAGATTGCAGACTCTATCTCCTCCTTGCTCGACTCGCTGGCCTCCTCCATCCTGATTCTGAGCATCTGCCTCGGATAATCCCATTCGTAGAGCGCCATGTTCGCATCCAAGCCCTCGTAGCACTGGAGCCTGATCAGCTCAGTATCGAGCATCCTTGCGAGGACTTTCGCAACCTCGGTCTTTCCAGAGCCGGGTTCACCCTCGATGAGTATCGGCTTCTTCATGCGAAGGGCCAGAAAGACCGTTGTCGCGATGGGGTCGTCGGCTATGTAGTTCTCGCTCTCCATTGCCTGGCGGACGCTCTCTATCGAATCGAAGGGCATGAAGCGACGCAATCCAGCGTGTGAGACTATTATTCATTTCCGGCAGGATGTTCCACATCGCAGAAGAGAGGAACAAAACATGAACAGCGGCCCTCCAAGGCGAAACGTTATTAACAGAAAATTCATCGGTTCGCCATAGGTAGCGATTGCCTGAGGATTACATAAAGGCAAGCACTTCCAACGAAGTCACCGCGTTGCTAAGGCGACACGGTGAGAAGGCGAGGGTCATTGGTGGCGGAACGATGCTATACGAGTTGGAGTCTAGAGGGCTGCTCTCGGGCGTGACGACCCTGATAGACATTAGCAAACTGGGGCTGGACTACGTCAAGGAAGACTCCTCTGGCCTGCGAATCGGGGCCTCGACGACCTTCACGGATGCTCTCAGGAGCAAGCAGATCAACTCGAGACCGGCGTTCGGTGCACTCGTGGATGCCCTCAGTGCGATCAGACCGGTCCAGGTGAGGAACATGGCAACCCTAGGGGGAGCCATCTCTTCCGGGCTTCCTGGGTTGGACCTTCCCCCTGCGTCAGTTGCGGTACGGGCGAAGATCGCTCTCGCAGGATCGAGGGGGCGTCGAACTCTCGATGTTGAGGATTTCTTCTTGGGGTTTCTGGAGACGGCGTTGAAGCGGGGAGAATTCCTCATGGAGGTGCGAGTTCCCCGTCCTCCTGCCCACACTGGCAGTGCGTTTCAGAAGCTTGAGACCAACTCGGTCGACTGGGCAATCCTGAGCGTCGCTACTTCGGTAACCCTCAAGAATGACAAGGTATCGAACGTGAGGATAGTATTCGGCGGTGGCGTCGTCGGCGCCGTTCCGATGAGGGCGACGGAGGCGGAGGAGGCGGTGGTCGATGCGGCAGCCACGGAGGATGTGATCGGCCGTGCCGCCGAGGAGGCTAGCAGATCAACCGAGTTCGCAGATGATGAGAGGGCATCGGCTGATTACAGACGGCAGGTGGCAAGGGTGCTGGTCAGAGAGAGCCTGGCGAACTCGGTCGAACGGGCCAGGCGGGACAAGGGGTGATCTAGAATGAAGTATCAGACAGTTAGGCTGAGGGTGAATGGGGAGGAGCGAGATGTTGCAGTGAAACCGTTCGAACGACTCAACGACGTTCTGAGGGCGAAGCTGCTGCTCACAGGAACAAAGCGGGGATGCGACACCGGAGGTTGCGGAGCCTGCACGGTCATCGTGGGTGGAAGGCCCATCTACTCCTGCATGATGCCTGCCATCCAGGCTGAAGGAAAGGAGATAGTTACCATCGAGGGGATCGCGCATGTCGGCCAAGGCGCTACTTGCCTCCAACCCCAGACCAACGGAGGCTGACATAAGGGAGGCACTTGCTGGGAATCTCTGCAGGTGCACAGGATACGTGAAGATAATCGAAGCCGTAATGATGGCCGCCGAACAATCTGGGGGGAGGAAGGCGAGGTAGGGAGAATGGAAAAGGGTCTGAGCGTTGTGGGAAAGGACGTCCCGAAGATCGAGGCCGTGGGGAAGGCAACGGGAACACTTCGGTACACCAGCGACATCTTCTTTCCGAACATGCTGTACGCGAAGATACTTCGGAGCCCATACGCACACGCCCGTGTGAAGAGGATAGACACCTCTAAGGCGCAGAAGCTGCAGGGTGTGAAGTCAGTACTCACGTTCAAGGATGTACCCCAGGAGCCGTATGGCCTCGACGATCTGGGTGATCCTGCGAACGCGATAAGGGACAAGCATATCCTCGAGGAGACCGCACGCTACGTCGGCGACCGCATAGCGGTCGTGGCGGCCAATGATATTGAGACGTGCCAGAAGGCGCTGGAGATGATCGACGTTGAGTACGAGGAACTCCCCGCCGTCTTTGAAGTGGGAGAAGCGCTGAAGAGCGGGGCACCGAGGGTTCACGATTACTACGTGATGGGGGGACGGAGGATAGAGCCGAGGAACAACATAGCGACGGTAACGACCCATGGGGAGGGAGACGTCGAGAAGGGGTTCAGGGACTCGGAGTACATCTTCGAGGGCGAATACAGGACGTCGAGTCCTCAGCAGGTTCCGCTCGAGCGGACGGTTGTGGTCTGCAGGCCTGAGGCCGATGGCCGCCTCTCGGTCTGGTCTACGAACCAGTCGATCCACGGCCTCCGCTATACTATCTGTAACCTCTTGGGGCTCCCCTTCAGCAAGGTCAGGGCGAACAGGATCTTCATTGGAGGGGCCTTCGGGAGCTATATCCACACGCGCTTCGACGAGCCCATGTGTGCACTCCTCGCGCTCAAGACACGTCTGCCGGTGAAGCTCCAACTCAGCAGGGCAGAGGTCTTCACCAGCGCCAGACGGTATCCCGCCATCCTGAAGGTCAAGATGGGGTTCAAGAGGGACGGCACCCTTGTCTCACAAAAGTACGATGTGACCTACGATATTGGTGGGTACGACGTGCTGGGGGCCTGGGTCGTCAGCGCAACGACTGGCTGGACCTACTCCATGTACAGGTCTCTGCACTTCAGCTATGAGGGGAGGGGGGTATACACGACCACTCCCCCTCCTTGCGCATTCAGAGGCTTCGGGAATCCTCAAGCGAACTTCGCGATCGAGTCTGCCATGGACCAGGTGGCCGAGGAGCTTGGGGTAGACCCGATAGACCTCAGGCTGAAGAACTACAGACGGAAGGGGGATTTGGTGCTTGCGCAGGGGCCACAGGTCAAGCACTACATCGAGAGCTGCGAGGTGGAGTACCTTCTCAGGAAGGGAGCGGAGATTATCGGCTGGGCTGGGAGAGATGGAGTGAAGAGAGCGGGAAAGATCAGGAGAGGGATTGGGATGGCGAGGGGGTGGCACGCCTCATCCTGTAGCGGTTTCGAGCCCTCGGGGATAGCCGATACTGGCGGAGCATTCATCAAGGTCAACGACGACTCGACTGTGAGCCTGGTGACTGCCCTGGCCGATGCTGGACAGGGGGAGCTGACGGCGCTGGCGCAGATCGCTGCCGAGACGCTCGGCGTTGGAGTAGATGATGTGATAGTCTCGGACGCCGATACGGACAACGCGCCCTACGACGCCGTGACCCACGCTAGCAGGGGAATCTACGTGGGCGGGGGGGCCGTCAAGCTGGCCGCAGAGGATGCGAAGAAGAGCCTGCTGGACTGGGCGGGGAAGATTCTCGAGGCCTCGCCAGAGGACCTGGAGCTGAAGGACAGGCGGGTCTTCGTGAAGGGCGCGCCTTCAAAGTCAGTCAGCATCGCCCAGGTGGCGGCGAGCGCCAGGATAAACAACTGGGGGACCATCGTAGGCAAGTCCAGCTATGCGGCCTCTGGCTTTGCGCCACACTTCACCGTCAAGTTCATCGAGGTGGAGGTGAACACGGAGACCGGTCAGGTGAGGGTGGTCCGGGCGATTTGTGGGGCGGATGTAGGTCAGCCGATAAGCCCGATGGGGGTCGAGGGGCAACTTCACGGCGGGCTCGCACAGGGGATCGGTTTCGCTCTCATGGAGAACGTAAGCTTCGACGACTCGGGGAACACCACGAACACCGACTTTCTGAACTACAAGCTTCTCACCGCCATGGAGGTGCCAGAGAAGGTCGAGGTCTTCCTCGCACCGAGCCGGGAGAGTACAGGCCCGTTCGGAGCGAAGGGAATCGGGGAGTCGGCCCTCAACGATGTTGCCACGGCGGTGGTCAACGCCATAGCTCACGCCACGGGTGTCAGGTTCAGGGAGTTGCCAGTCACTGCAGAGAAAGTCCTGAAGGCTCTCAGAGAGCGGGCGTAGAGGGTTCTCCACCCGCTCAGGTGCTGTCATCACATGGTCAAGTTGGTGGCGCCTGCGGTGGGAGAGAAAAGACGAAGAAGACCAACTAATCAGAAACGGTGATTGGTGCGTCAACCCAGTCGACCTCGTCACTAAAGTTGGTTAGCCCTCTTTCTTCCGTTTGACCTCCAAGGAAGCCTTTTAGGATTCTTCTTCGAGTCTGATTGCATGGGAAAAGGAACCTTGATCTCTAAATTCATGCTTACGGCACTCATACTAGTCTCTGGCAATTCCCTCGGGCTGATTTCGCCTGTCTCCGCCACTCCTTGCGCACCAGTTACGCCGACTGATACAAAATTCGGTAGCGCGATAACGTCTGCAATAGTAGTTCTCCTTCCGTCGACAACGGTTACAGGCTCCATAAACGCCGCCGGCTGCGATGTAGGGATATACATCGGGCCGCTCGCGACAGGAACAATGGTGAGCGGTGCGACAGTGACAGATGCCAAACAGGTTGGTGTTTTCAATGATGGTGCGACCAGCGTCACCGTCACCGGAAGCACAGTAAGTTGTACCGGCAATCATGGAGGGACAAACACTGGCCCCTGCACCGACTTCTCACCTAATGGTGTGCAGACGGGCATCGGTGTTTACTTCTCTTGCACAGGAAGTGGCACCATATCCAGCAATACCATCAACCAGTATCAGAAAGGAGGAATCACGGTCAGGGACCTCGACGGGGGGACCGTTACCGGCAACACGGTGACAGGGCTTGGGGTGGTCAACTTCATAGCCCAAAATGGAATTGAGTTCGGGTTTGGATCATGTGGCGGGACGGTCTCCGCCTCAAATGTCGGTCAAGTCACGGGAAACACTGTTACTGAGAACCACTACAACGGAAATGGAGGGAGGGCACCGCCTCCGTTCATCTCGACTGGGATATTGGCGCAAGCAACAAGTGGGTCGAAAGTCGGTCCAATTCAGTCCGCGCTTGTGACAAGCAACACTGTGTTCCGCAATCAAGGAAATGTAGTCGTCATAGTTGGGTAGGCTCCCAACTCCCATTCCTTTTCTTTTGAAGATGTCGAGGCGGTAAGCAAACTTGCTTAGATCTCGGGCCGTGGAAATCTGGACTCATTTGAATTCACATCCCGAAAGCTGACAGCCGCCTACCTCCGTCGACGTTCAACTTGATTACACCCTAACCTGGATAGATCCGGCTGGTTCGCTACGCTATTCGCGTAGCAATTGCTGATAAATCAAAGTTTGGCATGTCTTCCCCTGTCCCACCCGGAGGCCTCCCTGCCGTGGAAATCCCCTGACGCTCGCCACCACGTTTTGGCGCACGCAATTCCTATGCTCAATCCCATCTCGGACGGGTTCTCATCTTCGCGTCTTCGGATTGACCTATCAGTTGAAAATCGTATTTAACCGCCCATGCGCATGTGGCTTCGGGACGTAATTCAGCGAGATATCTTGCCAACAAGATTCCGCCGCAGATAGCTCAGATACGAATTCTGCCTAATGTTGTAACGATCGATGGATTCAAAAAAAGTGAGCCCCGACCACGAGATGATGTCTAAAGTGCTGGAACTCATCATTTTGCGGCTATTCTGGAAGCCTCACGATGGAATCCTCTCTGAAAATCGGTCTTCTGACTCCTAGTTGTTTGTACAGCCGCGCTGGGACCCCGATATCCGCGAGGAATAGCTCTCCTACGTAGGGCTTGGCCCTTCTCTCAACCAGACCCTTCTTCGGCAACGCAAGAGTCAGGGTTTGCGTTCCTCTGATGCATGGATCATTGGGAAACCCGCTGTCTGGGTCTAACCCACTGGGGATGTCTAGGCAGAGGATAGGCTTCTTTGAACTGTTCGCAGCCATGACGAGATCTGCAACAACTCCGCGTGGGTTACCATGCTGGTTGTACCCCAGCAGCGCATCGATTATCAGGTCACTGCGTTTCATATCATATGTCCTACTATGGTGAAGAAATCTGACACCGATCCTTCTGAGA
>VBPP01000189.1 GCA_005877365.1 Nitrososphaerota archaeon | reverse complement strand
GCAGAGCAGAAGTTCCTCTCAGGTGTCGGCGCGATATACGAATCTGAATCGGTCTACCACAGTATTCAGAAGGACCTCGAAAGGCAGGGAGTCATCTTCAGCGACACAGTCACAGCCCTGAAGCAGTACCCTGACATAATGAAAAAGTACTTCGGCACCGTCGTTCCATACCAGGACAACTACATCGCCGCCCTCCAGACTGCGGTATGGAGCGCCGGAAGCTTCGTCTTGGTTCCGGAGGGGGTGAAGGTCGGGATGCCACTGCAGGCCTACTTCAGGATGAACGAGAGGAACATGGGGCAGTTCGAGAGGACCCTCATAATCGCGGAGCCCTACAGCGAAGTCAACTACATCGAAGGTTGCACGGCTTCAACCTCGTGACCAAGCGTGCGCACGCCTACGAGGATGCGACAGTCTCCTGGGTCGACTTCAACGGAGGCTCAAGGCTGACGCGGAAGTATCCGTCGGTCTACCTCCTCGGGCCTCGCGCCAAGGCGGACATCATCTCCGTCGCCTATGCGGGGAGCGACCAGGTTCAGGACACGGGGGGGAAGGCCGTGCATCTCGCTCCCGACACGACCTCGAAGATCATCTCGCGCTCAGTCTCGAAGGATGGTGGGCACACCGCGTACAGGGGCCTCCTACACATCGCGAAGGGGGCGAGGAACGCGAAGTCGACGGTCCGCTGCGACGCGCTGCTCATAGACGACAGGAGCACGACAGCGACATACCCGTACATGGAGATACAGGAGGACGATGCGACCGTCACCCACGAAGCCTCAGTGGGGAAGGTCGGGGAGGAGCTGCTCTTCTACCTGATGTCGAGGGGTCTCTCGGAGGGCGACGCGCTCAGCATGGTCGTAAACGGGTTCCTGGAACCCTTCGCGAAAGAGCTGCCCATGACTTACGCCGTCGAGCTGAACAGGCTGATGGCGCTCGAGATGACAAACGCGGTAGGATAGCAGACCGCGTAACTTCTGCGTCTGACTCGTGGGAGTAGCAGGGATGGCTCAGCAGGTCGTAGGCGCGTTCACAGAAGAGGCCGTGAAGTCTCTTTCAAAGTCGTTGCGAGAGCCTGACTGGCTGACGAAGTTCAGACTCGACGCCTATCGGGCCTTCGTCTCGCTTCCTCTCGAGACTTCCAGCCTCTACACCAAGTACTCGTACCTCTCCGCCTTCGAGGCGGCGCAGTTTCCTTTCATCCCCGCAAAGCGGAGCATCGACTTCCGCTCCTTCTTTCAAGACTATCTCACGGGAAAGGAGAGGAACATCCTCTTACAGGGCAACGAAACCGAGATTCACAGCGAGCTCGACGAGAAGCTCTCCTCCCAAGGAGTTCAGCTCATGAGCCTTCACGAGGCGCTCCAGGAGGACGAGAGTCTCCTGAGGCAGCTCTTCTCCCACAAGCTCGTCGGCTCGAACGAGAAGTACGCGGCTTTCACAAACGCGTTCTTCAACTCGGGCACCTTCGTCCGAATCCCGAAAGGTGTGGTCGTCGCGGAGCCCCTGAGAAAGATGCTCCTGACGAGCGAACCGGAGAACAGCGTAGTCGAGCAGACGATCGTATACGCGGAGGAGGGGACGAAGGCTCTCTTCTCCGAGGAGCTCTACTCGAGGGAGAACTCGAGACCCTCTCTCATTGCTTCGGTCGTCGAGATACACGCGAAGAGCGGGTCTAGCGTCGACTTCAGCTCTACCCAGCTCCTCGATGAGAACGCGGTCTTCGTGACGAACAAGGATGCCGCTGCGGCGGAGGACGCACGGGTTTCCGTCAGCTCCCTCTTCCTCGGGTCCGCGATAACACGCTCCCGAATGAACTTTCAGATGAACGGGCGGGGCTCCGTCGCCGAGGGGTTCGAGATCTTCTTCACCGGAGGGAAGCAGAGGTTCGACTTAGAGTCGAACCTCCTTCACAACGCTCAGGATTCGACCGGTTCCACGCAGGCAAGAGGGGCGCTCAAGGACGAATCACAGTCCATATTCAAGGGGATGATCAAGATCGTCAACGCGGCGAAGAACTCGAGGGCATACCTGGCTCATCACGCGATGATCCTAGACAGGAGGGCGAAGTCCGACGGCGTGCCATCTCTCGAAATTGCGACAAACGAGGTGAGGGCGACCCACTCCGCCTCGGTGGCGCAGCTGGACGAGGAGCAGGTCTTCTACCTGATGGCGAGAGGGCTGACCGAATCCGAAGCGAAGAAGATGCTCGTCCTCGGTTTCTTCGAGCCCGTCCTCTCCCGAATACCCATCGAGCAGACGCGAGAAGGAGCCCGGTTCATCATAGAGGGAAAGTGGGACGGGGAGAAGCGTCGCCTCCTCGATAGAGAGACACTCCTCTCGCTTACGGGAGAGACCGTCTCCGAAGTGAAACAACAACAGGCCGAGGACATCTTCGAGAGGCATTACAAGTACAGGAAGTGAGGATTAGGGTGGGCCAATTTATCAGGGCTCTTAGCCTATCCCAACTACCTCCCGGCTCCATGAGCGCTGTGGACTTGGCCGGGAGGCGCATCATGGTAGCCAACATCGGGGGGGAGGTCTATGCGGTCAGCGGGGTTTGCACGCATGAGGAGACAGACCTCGGAATAGGCTTCATGGTCGAGGAGAGGGTCGTCTGCCCCCTCCATCTCTCCCAGTTCGACCTCCGAACCGGTGAAGTCCTCAACCCCCCCGCGACCGTGCCTCTGACCAAGTTCAACGTTAAAATAGATGGAGGCAGCATTTTCGTAGAGGTTTAGCGTCTTGCTCAAGTCGCAGGTTCTAGAGCTCGAGAGGATAAGGGAGGACTTTCCGATTCTCAAGCGCAAGGTAAAGGGAAAGCGGCTCGTCTATCTGGACAACGCCGCGACAACCCAGAAGCCCAGGAAGGTGATCGATGCCCTTGTCGATTATTACGAGAGGTACAACGCGAACGCCCATCGCTCCCTCCACACTCTCGGCATCGAGGCGACGGAGGAGTTCGAGAGGTCGAGGAGAGGCGCGGCCGAGTTCATACACGCCTCCCCCAGGGAGATAGTCTTCACTCGCGGCACCACGGAATCCATCAACCTCGTGAGATTCGCTTGGGCTGAGGAGCACGTCAAGAAGGGTGACACGATACTTCTCACTCTGATGGAACATCACAGCAACATAGTGCCGTGGCAGCTCGCTGCCAGACGCAAAGGTGCCGTCCTGAAGTTCATCGAGCTCGACTCCCAGGGCAGGCTAAAGTTGGACGAGATCGAGGAGGAGATTGAGCGGTCACCCAGGATAGTCGCGGTGACCCAGTGTAGCAACGTTCTGGGTACGATAAACGACGTGGCCCGGATTTGTCGCCGGGCCGGAAAGGCGGGAGCACTATCCGTGGTTGACGCTGCCCAGTCTGTCCCCCATATGCCAGTGAGCGTAGACGAGATGGGTTGCGACTTCCTTGCCTTCTCCGGGCACAAGATGTTAGGGCCGACTGGGATCGGAGTCCTCTACGGACGGAGAGCGCTGCTAGTGGAGATGCCCCCGTTCCAGGGAGGGGGGGAGATGATAAGGGAGGTGCACCTCGACGGTGCGAAGTGGAACGACGTACCGTACAAGTTCGAGGCGGGGACCGCAGACATCGCTGGAGCCATCGGTCTTCAGGCGGCAATCGAGTACCTCTCAGAGATCGGGATGGATAAGGTTAGGCGCCATGATGTCGAGCTCTTGAAGTATGCAATCGATGTGCTGAAGGGCGTCAAGGGGCTCCAGCTCTACGGGCCGGATAGGGCGGAGGAGAGGAGCGGCGTGGTCTCCTTCAACCTCGCCGATGTCCATCCCCACGACCTGGCCACCATACTGGACGGAGAGGGTGTGGAGATCAGGTCCGGTCACCACTGCGCCCAGCCGCTGATGGAGTGGCTCCGGGTCTCGGCGACGAGCAGGGCCAGCTTCCACGTCTACAACTCCTACGACGACATCGATGCCCTCAAGGCCGGGCTCGAGAAGGCCAGGGAGGTCTTCGGGTTATGAGCGCTGAGATCTACAAGGAGATAATTCTGGATT
>VBPP01000188.1 GCA_005877365.1 Nitrososphaerota archaeon | reverse complement strand
ATATCGGGGCAGCTTCAACACGTTGCAGGGATAAAGGAGTCGAAGGTGATTGCCGCTGTGAACACTGACGGGGACGCTCCCATCTTCCAGGTCTCTGACTATGGGATCGTGGGGGATCTGTACCAGGTAGTACCCACCATTCTGAAGATACTGAAGGGTTACTAGGTTTCAACACGAAGAACCGGTGTCATCTTTATTTAATTTCGCAGACGACCCATGCCCGCTGAACTCAAGAAGTGAGCTCTTCGCAAACCGGAACTTCCTTTTCCTCCTGAGTGGAAGAGGTGCTTCGGAGCTCGGCGACTTCTTCGGGGAGCTCGCCCTCTCTTGGGTTGCCGTCTCCGCCGGCCTAGCCGCGCTCAGTCTCAACCTCATCCTATTCTACGTTCCTCGCTCCCTCATCAGGCTCTACGCTGGCGTCTTCGTCGACAGGTGGAATCGGCGCAACATAATGATAGCAACGGAGACGATAAGGGGGTTGCTCTTTGCGGCGATTGGGTTCATAAATCTGGCTGGGGATCCGCCGCTTGTGCTCATTTACACGGTCTCCTTCCTCGTCGGTCTCTTCGGGGCCCTCTTCGAGCTAGCAAATGAAGCGCTCCTCCCCATTATCGTTGAGAAGCCTTCGCTGTTGCTGGCCAACTCTGCCTTCACAGCCATCTTCCAAGTCGATAACATCCTCGGGCCTGCCCTTGCCGGTTTCGCAATCTATCTCTTCGGGACCGGGATCCCGCTTCTCGTTGATAGCATTAGCTTCTTCATCCTCGTGGCGGCGCTCTTCTTCATTCGGGGCTCGGACTGGCGAGCGACCTCCCCCCGCCGGAGAGGGTGGTACTCCGAATTCAAGGAGGGGCTTGAGTTCTTCCGCCAGAATCGCGAGCTCGTCTGGCTCGCGGTAATAGTCGCCGTGATCAACTTCGGGCTCGCAGCTTTCTGGAACCTCTACACCCTCATCTTCGCGAGGGACGTCCTCTTCGCGGGAAGCGCGGGCTGGGGGCTGCTCGGTCTCATGAGCGCATTGGGAATCCTGCTCGGCTCCGTTCTAATCGGCCGTCGGACGAAAATCCAGAGGAGGAGGTTGGTCATCGTCCTGTCGCTGCTCTCGACTGGCATAGGTCTCGTCGTCTTCTCCTTTACGAGGAACCTCCCCTCCTCTCTCCTGGCGATATTCGTCGTCGGTTTCGCCATACCGTTCTCTGACGTCGTCATCGTAACACTCTATCAGGAGATAGTGCCTCGTGAGCTGATGGGACGAGTATTCGGCGTTCGGTTTTTCCTCGCTTACATGCTAATCCCGTTCAGTCTAGTCTTCGGATTCGCTGTGACGCTCGCCTTTGGGGTTTCGTTTGCGATCTTGCTCTCCGGGTTACTAATAATCAGTATGGGGCTGATTACGATCTTCGTTCGCTCCCTGAGCAAGCTGGACCTCGCGCGAGGACCGGGCTCGAAGTCTGAGCGAGACGAGGCGGCCTAGAATCTCCCCACAGACCTCAGAAAATCTTTCGCCCCCTCCATCAGGTGACGAACATCCGAGGCGAGCGAGATGAATCTGAATCCCATCGATTCGTCGCGCTTCGCTTCGTCCGGCGTAAGGGCCATGGTTCCGGGTATCTTGCCGTACTCCTGGCACTTCTTTACGACACTCCGCATCTCCTCGAGGATTCTCGGGTTCGAGCGGTCGTCTAGAAACCCTAGCGACATCGTCAGGTCCGTCGGCCCTACAAACGCGATGTCAACACCCTTGACCGCGAGGATGGCGTCAATGTTCTCGAGCGCTTCCTTGGTTTCGACCTGAACGAGGAGAAGAGTTTCTTCGTTGGCTTTTCTGAGGTACTCGGCCGTGCTGAGCCCATAGTCCGCGGCCTTCCTCGGCGCGACCCCCCTGACCCCGACGGGGGGGTACTTGCAGTAGCTCACCGCCGCCTCGGCATCCTTACGCGTGTTGACGAGAGGGACGACGACTCCGTGAGCCCCCATGTCCAGAGCCACCTTGATGAGATACTGGTCGTTCGCTCCGACCCTGACGAGCGGGGAGACCTTCTCCTCGTCCAGGACCTGGATCATGTGGCTAACCGTCTCCGCGCCCAGTGGGGAGTGTTCCGTATCGAAGACGAGCCAGTCGAAGGGCAGCCCCTGGAGGATGTCGCTCACATCCGGGTTCCCTATCGTGACCCACGCACCGTACGAGACGCCCCGCGACATCTTCCTCCTCAGGCTGCTCTTCATCCTGTCGCTCTACTCCGTGAGTGTCTCCGAGACCACCTCAGCGATGTCCTTTACGAGAAGCTGGGTGTCTCCCGTGGTCTTCATGGCGTCTTCAAACATCGTGATGCAGAAGGGGCAGGCAACAGAGAGAATGTTAGCTCCCGTTTCTTTCGCTTCCTCCATCCTGATCACCCCGATCTTCTTCCTTTCGGGAACTTGATACCACACGTTCGCACCTCCACCGCCGCAGCAGAAGCTGTTCAATCCGGTTCTCCTCATCTCCAGAAGCTCGAGACCTGCGGCCGACTTGAGGACTTCTCTCGGTGCGTCGAGGACACCGTTCATCCGCCCGAGGTTGCAGGGGTCGTGGTACGTAACTCTCTGGTCGAGCCCTCCGACCCTCAGCCTCCCGCTCCGAATCAGCTCGCTGATGAGCTGGGTGTGATGTATCACCTGAAATTCAGCACCAAACTCTGGATACTCGTTGAGGAAAGTGTTGAAGCAGTGGGCGCAATGGACGATGACCTTCTTCACCCCCGCCCGCCTTATGCTTTCGATATTCTTGAGGGCGAGCTCCTGGAATCTTCCCTCTTCCCCCATTCTCCTCACGGGCTCTCCGGTGCATAGTTCATCGTTGCCCAGAATCGCAAAGTTGACTCGCGCCGCTTTCAGTATCTTCACCATCGCCCTCGCGACGTTTCTGCCTCTCGGGTCGTAGCTCGACTGGCATCCGACCCAGTAGAGGTACTCCGCGCCTGGATTCTGCTTGACTGTGGGGACACCCATATCAACCAGCCAGCTCTGCCTCTCTCGCTGGGGTAGCCCGAATGGATTGTTGTTCCTTGCTATGTTCTCCAAAAAGAGCCTCTTCTTCCCGTCAAGCCTGTTCTCGCTGACGAGTGTCCGCCTGTAATCGACGATGTAGTCGACCTGGTCTATGAAGACGGGGCAGGCGGAGACGCACGCGTTGCACATCGTGCAGGCCCACAGCTCCGTCTCCCGAATCACTCCCTTCGTGAAGACGTCGACTCCTTCGTTGCCTCGCATGTCTCTTCCCAAGTCTTGGACGACGACCCTAGGGGAGAGGTCCCGCCCCGATGCGTAGGCCGGGCAGACCTCCTGGCACCTCCCGCAGTTCGTGCATGCGTCGAGGGCTAGGAGCTGGAGCGGGGAAAAGTCGCTGCTCCGCCTCGCGCTTGGGGGCGCTTCATAGGTCCCCGCTTCGGCCATCTTGGCGAGGCTGAAGGGCGTGTTCAGCTTCCCCATCGGCTTGACCGGGGCAATCGCCACGTTGAACCCGGAGGTAAAGACGTGGACGAGGTTGGTGTAGGGTGTTACCGCAACGAG
>VBPP01000082.1 GCA_005877365.1 Nitrososphaerota archaeon | reverse complement strand
CGCTTCCTCGCGAGAGAGCCTGAACTGGACCAGCTTCGCCATCGGTGTCACCGCGCCTCCATCCGTCTATATATCTCCGCCGCCAGAAGGCCTCCGAGAATCGGCCCCACCAGATAAATCCAGTAGGTGTTGAAGACATTCGCGTCGAAGACCAGTGAAGCGAGAGATGGCCCGAAGGTCCTCGCCGGGTTGAGGGAGGCCCCGGAGACGCCGCCGATAGCCCAGATGATGGGGGCTAAGGAGAGGCCTATGGCTGACGACCCCCAGTGGAGAGTGGAAGATTGAGCGGTCGAGCCCATGATGGTCATCACAAGTATGAAGGTGCCGATGATCTCTCCGAGCAAGGCCGCGAAGAAGGGGAGTGGGAGGGCGAAGTTTGGCATCGTCGTCCCGAGGTCCGAGGCGCTCCCCGCCGCGACGCCCACCATCGCGAGCTGAGCGAAACCCGCCAGACCGGCTCCGACAAGTTGTGCAACGACATAGGGGGCGACCCTATTCTTTGGAAACCTGCCAGAATAGGCGAGCGCAATCGTGGCCGCGGGGTTGAAGTGAGCGCCCGAGACCTGAGCGACGCTCGCAATTCCGATGAGCAGCGCAAGTCCGAAAGCGAGCCCGATGAAACCCAGACCGAGGGAGGGGCCGAGCGGAAAGAGGCCCGGGTTGTTAACGACAGTTATCGACATCGGACCCAGGAGAGTCAGGACGAAAGTACCGTAGGCTTCCGCCAGGATGGAGGCTGAAAGGGGTCGCTCCAGCGAGTCTGCACCCAAGGAGCAAATCGGGCGAGGATTATTTAACGAATTCGTAGCGTTGCAGCCGCCGAGCGGCTTCACTAGGGGAGAGAATGCGGAGAGAGTTAGTCAAGAAGAGCTCTTCTTGTCTTGGCTGCGAGATAGAAAAGTCGGGGCGGAAAATCCTTAATAACAACAAGAAGTTGTATACCTGACGGCGATATCATAAGTTTGGCTTCTAGTCTTGCTGGGCAGCCCGTCCTGATTCTCAAGGAAGGAACGGGAGAGTCGAAGGGGAAGGACGCCCAGAGGAACAATCTCACCGCCGCGAAGCTGATCGCTGAGATAGTCCGGACATCGCTCGGGCCGAGGGGGATGGACAAGATGCTCGTCGACTCGATGGGGGACGTAACGATTACCAACGACGGGGCGACGATGCTGAAGGAAATCGATGTCCAGCATCCCGCGGCGAAGATGATGGTCGAGATCAGCAAGGCCACAGACAACGAGGTTGGCGACGGAACCACATCAGCTGTGGTGCTCGCGGGCGCACTCCTGGAGAGGGCGGAGGAGTTGATTGACAAGGACGTGCACCCGATAATCATTGTTGATGGCTACACTAGAGCCGTAGAAAAGGCGCAGGATATCCTTGAGAAGATGGCGGAGAAGGTAGACCCGACCGGCAGGTCCGACCTACTCAAGATTGCCACCACGAGCATGATGACGAAGCTTGTCTCTGAAGAGGCACCATATCTGGCGGGGATCGTGGTTGATGCGGTCCTCCAGGTCGCAGAGAAGGCAGACAAGGGGTACAAGGCCGACATCGATAATATCAAGGTGGAGAAGAAGCCGGGAGGCTCCCTCCTGAACACCCAGCTCATCAAGGGGATGGTCCTGGACAAGGAAGTGGTTCACTCGGGGATGCCGAAGCGTGTCGATGAAGCGAAGATCGCCCTGATTAACTCACCACTCGAAATCGAAAAGACGGAATTCAGCGCAGAAATCAGGATAAGCGACCCTGAGCAGATGCAGAAGTTCATGGATGAGGAGAACAACATCTTGAAGGGGATGGTCGAGAAGGTAAAAGAGTCGGGTGCGAACGTCCTCATCTGTCAGAAGGGGATCGACGACCTCGCCCAGCATTTCCTCGCGAAAAACGGTGTCCTGACCGTCAGGAGAGTGAAGGAGAGCGATATGTCAAAGCTCGCGAAGGCAACAGGGGCTAGAATGGTGACGAACCTGGACGACCTATCGTCGAAGGACCTCGGTTATGCGAAGCTGGTAGAGGAGAGGAAGCTCGAGGAGGACAAGTGGGTCTTCATAGAAGGATGCAAGAACCCGAAGGCTGTCACGATACTTGTGAGGGGAGGAACCCAGAGGATAGTCGACGAAGCTGAAAGGGCTCTGCACGACGCCCTGATGGTGACCAAGGATGTCGTGGAGATGCCCGCGATAGTCGCAGGTGGAGGTGCGCCTGAAGCAGAGGTGGCCTACCAGCTCAGAGAGTGGGCCCAGAAGCTCAGCGGAAGGGAGCAGTTGGCAGCAATGAAGTTTGCCGACGCGATAGAGGTGATACCTCTTACACTCGCAGAGAACGCGGGGATGGACCCAATCGACACACAGGTTGACCTGAGGGCGAAGCATGGGAAGGCAGGAAAGTGGGCCGGGGTCGACGCCATGAACGGAAAGATAGCCGACATGTACAGCAAGTCGGTCGTCGAGCCACTAGCAGTCAAGCTACAAATCATAAAGTCGGCAACGGAAGCCGCCTCGATGATCCTTCGCATCGACGACGTCATAGCAGCGAGCAAGATGAGGACCCCTTCGGGTCCGCCGGGTGGCGGAGGGATGGGCGGGATGGGCGGGATGGGCGGCGGCATGCCGCCGATGGACTAGAAGTTCTCACAAGGTAAGTTCGTGCGGACCAATTTCCGAAAACCCCGACTACATCATCTCGCAGGCTAGGCTCGCAACCGGTCAATTTGGATCGCGACCCGTTTCGACTCGAAGACTTCTTCACTCGGACTCGTCAGAAAGAAAGAACTACAACTAGCGCTCAGAGGCCGTCTCTTTCTCCGCCTTCCCCCACCGCCCGACCTTCGGGACTCCCTTAGTCCGAAAGAGGGACATACTCTGCTGATATCGCTCAAGCTCCACCTCGAGGAACCTGATGTCGGAGGTAAGGTTCGCAATCTCCTTCGCTCCACCATGCCTTCCCGTCAATTGGCTTAGTCTCGCCTTCTTTTCATCAACCATCTTGGCGAGAAGCTGCTCGTACTCCGTAGTCATCCAGAGGGCTCAATTCGCGCGGCGTATCGAAACTATAAAGGGATTGCCAAGAGGAAGATGGTATGCGCTCGCAGCTCCTCGTCGCAGGAGCGTTCGCAGTGGTGCTAGGAGTTCTCTTCTACGTGCTCGAGCTCCCCATAGTCTACTTGTGGAGCTTCCCTTTGATCATCGGCGGCGGGTTGATGATGCTGTTTAGCCCTTTTCTCAAGGAGAGCGAGGGACCCCTCACCCCACCCGAGGGGTACCGCTTCTGCGTCTTCTGCAGCACCCTCGTCGCTCTTGGGGCGGAGAGGTGTGGACATTGCGGCGGCCGACAGCCACCTTATCAGGCGTGATCCGCGTGACGAAACTTCTCGAGGTGATCGTATTTCAAGGACACCCTCTCGTCAGGGCGCTACATCCGAGCACTATGGAGTTGACGAGGGAGCGAGAGCTGACGCAGAGGGGCGACTGCGTGATTGGTGTCTCTGCCGACAAGGCTGCTTGCGACCTAAGCTCGGCGGTCAAGGATGCTCTCAGGACAGCGGGCGTCTCGGTGACATTCACAATAAGGGTAGGAGGAGAGCACTTCGAATTCACTGCGCGCGGGAGCAGAGGGCTGCTGCTCGACGATCGGAGGGACATGGTGATCCGTAGGAGCCAGTTCATCAGCCCTCGGACACTCGCGATTCGCGCGGAGGCGGCCGCGAGGGATATACCGAGGGCGCTCGTCGATAGACTGAGGGAGGGGGAGAGAGGCCTCCTGACACTTCAGGTGAATTTCGCGTGAGAAGGTACACGGCGAGGGCGACGACGATGCAGGCTCTCGTGAAGTATCACGGGCTGAGAGACTGGAAGCTCAGACTCCCCTACCACGACAGTATCTCCGTAAACACAACCTCGATGACGACGAAGGCTACACTGACGGACCCCTGGAGCAGGCACGGAGTCTACATCGAGGGGAGATACAGCGAGTCGGCCACAAGAAGACTGGACCCAGTCATCGAAAGGCTCACCGGAGGGATGACGGAAGAAGGTTTCAGGATAGATAGCACAAACCTCCCCAGACTCAGCGCCAAAGGGCTTGGCTACTCTTCATCGGCGGGGGCCGCACTCACACTCCTCTGTTACAGAAGAGTGGTGGGCGGAGAACCCGACTTGGAGAAACTCTCCCGGGTCGCGAGACTGTTCGCTGCCTCAGCGGCGAGGTCGTTGGTCGGCGGGTTCTCGCGCCTCTACGCGGGGGAGAGTGACGACTCCTCCTATGCCTCACGGTTCGCGGACGAGAAGACGATGGACCTAAGAATGGTAATCGTCCCTCTCCCCTTGAAGGTGAGAACCGAGGATGCTCATAGGGAAGTCGAGACCTCACCATTCTTCGAGGCCAGAATTCGTTCAGCTCAGAAGAGATGCGAGGAGATGGAGAAGGCCATCCTCGGCGGCGACCTGAAAAGAGTTGGCGAGCTCACAGAACAGGATACGCTTGAGCTACACGCGATCACGATGACAGGGGCCGACAGGTTGCTCCTGATGTCGGAGGACTCTATCAGGATAATCAGGAAGGTCAGGGAGATGAGAACCGATGGACTTGAGGCCTTCTTCTCCATGCAGACGGGGCCCACGGTGTACATCAACACCTCCGAGCGCCATATCGAGAGGGTGGTCAGGAGCGTGAGCCGCCTCGGCTACAGGGCCTACCCATCCAGGGTTGGGGGGGAGGCGAGGGTGACGACCGAGCCCACAAACGTAAATAATAGCTAGGCGAACTTCACTATCGACGTTTGTCGGCAAAGGTCAAGAGCGTCGAGGAGTATCTGAAGGAGCTCGGAGACGCGAAGCGGGACAAGCCGGGCCAGATCAAGGAGGCTCTCCAGATTTACATCGACCTCTGGAAGAAGACTGTCGAGAAGGGAATAGTTCAGCTGACGGACGATATCGAGACCGCCCTGACGAAGATCGATAGCCAGGGTGGGCTCTATCTTGCCGCGGATGATTCTCCGCCATGAATTCGAGCTCATCCGTTTCCCCCCAGGTTACGTCACCTCCCTCGCCAATTTCTTCGCAATCGCGGCGCCAATGCCCTTCAATGAGCCGGACAAGAGCCCGCTTTCCTTCAACCTCAATGCACCTCCCGTGAATTCTTTGGAGACTTGCCTATCCAGACGGGAATCTATATTATCGACTGAACGGGCATGCGTCTCGATACCCGCTGCTACCACTCTACGACCTCAACAGGCCGAAAAGCAGGGCCGCCGTCAACTGGGGGTTGATTCTCCTTAATGTTCTCGTCTTCTTCTACGAAGTCCAACACACGAAAGACTTCACGAGCCCGCTGACAGAGACATTCTTCGTGCAGTACGGCGTCGTCCCCAGTCAGATCATCAGTGCGTTGAAGGGAACTCAGCTTCTCCGTCTCTACCCTCTCCTGACTTCGATGTTCCTTCACGCAGGAGTCGTTCACATCTTCGGGAATATGCTCTTTCTCTTCGTCTTCGGTCACAACGTGGAGGACAGGTTCGGACACCTTGGTTACCTGCTCTTCTACCTCGTCGCCGGTGTGGGTGGGGCGATGACACAAGTCTACCTGTCCTATCTCAGCGGACCCCCTGACCTCTTCATTCCTAGCGTCGGAGCCTCGGCGGCAATCTCGGGGGTCCTGGGCGCGTACCTGCTCTTCTTTCCGCGAGCGAGAGTGGTCTCCCTCGTGGTTTACTTCGTACTTCCTATCCGGGCCTATTGGTTCATCCTGGCATGGTTTTTCCTGCAACTCTTCTACTCCTTCGCAGGGATCAACACTGGAGTGGCGTACGGAGCCCATATCGGTGGATTCATCGTGGGGCTCGTCTTGGGTGGGATAGCTAGGCTTCTCACGGGACCCGCGACGGAGGAGGAGCTTTGATGTATACACTCGGAGAAAAGATCAGGCGCCTCCTCGAGGACCCCTTCGAGAGGATGAGGGAGGTAGGAGCCGCGAGCGGCTTGAAGGTCGCAGACGTCGGTGCTGGGAGAGGATTCTTCACCGTCGCTGCAGCCGAACTCGTCGGGGAAGGCGGATTCGTCTACGCGGTCGAACCTGACCCGGGTCGAATCGAGCTGATCCAGCGCAGATGTGGTGAGGCTCGACTCACCAACGTCGGGTTCCTCGAGAAAAAGGCCGAGGAGATGAACCAGATTGACGCGGAGAGCCTCGACTTGGTGTTCTCCATGTACTCTCTCCATCACTTCGAGTGCCTGGAGCGAGGAATTTCGGAGATAAGGCGGATATTGAAACCAGGGGGGAGATTCTACGTCATCGACATAATGAAAGGTCGAATTTTCCGGCACGGCTCGAAGAGGCGAGACCTCGAAGTCCTTGCTGACTCGGGATTCGCGAAATTCGAGCTTCTCCACCTGGGGAGGCTCCTCAAGGCAAGACTGACGAAGTAGGGCTAGGGCCTCGGAGCCCTCTCCCTCGCTGTCCGCCCAACCGAGTAGCGCTTCAGAAAGTCCAGGTTGAATAGAGACGTCCTGGCAGAGTTTCTGACGATCTCGTCTCTGTCCTCAAGGGCGAGTCGGAGAACCTTCTTCGCTGAAGGGTTCCCAATTGAGCCAAGGGCTGCCGCCGCCTCGTGCCTGACAATCGCCTCCGGGTCTGTCATGACAGCGCGCTCCAGTGGCCCGTTTGCTTTAGAGAGACCTATCTGACCCAGGGAGAATGCTGCCTCGTGGCGGACGAGGGGGTCAGCGTCGTGGAGAAGCACATCGGCGAGGGTTTCCGTTGAATTCTCTCTTCCAACTTCAGCCAGGATGCAGACCGCGTGGACGCGCAGGACCAAGCTGGACTCAGTGTTGAGCACCTTGACGAAATAAGCCTCGTCCCTCTTCTGGTAGGCCTCCTCCATCTTCTCCATCACCTTCATGCAGTGTGCCTCGTTCTCGATTACCTCTCCGGTGTACACGCTCAGCCCCGAGGCAACTTCATCTATAAGTTGAGCGAGAATCGATCGCTAGCCGAGCGCTCCGTCTAGGTCCTCAATCAGGTCGCTCACATCCTCTATCCCCACCGACGCCCTCACCAGCCTGTCCGTGATCCCTATCCCTTCCCTTGCCTTCTCGGGGACGCTCGCGTGGGTCATCGAGGCGGGATGCTCAATCAGAGACTCCACCCCGCCGAGACTCTCAGCGAGTGAAAAGACCTTCACTCTCCGCAGGAACCTCTTCACGTCGCTGAGAGTTCCCTTGACCTCGAAGGAGAGCACTCCTCCGGAACCCGACATCTGCCTCTTCCCCAGGGCGTATTGGGGGTGGCTCTTCAGACCCGGATAGATCACCCTCACCACGGCGGGATGCGCCTCCAAATGCTCCGCGACCCTCATCGCGTTCAGTTGATGCCTCTCCATTCGGACCGCGAGTGTCTTCATCCCTCTCAAGAGCAAGAAGCAGTCGAAGGGCGAGGGGACGGCCCCAATCGCGTTCTGGTTAAACTTCGCCTTCGTGTGTATCTCCTCGTTGGAGGTCATGATCGCCCCTCCGAGCACATCGCTGTGCCCACCGAGATACTTTGTTGCGCTGTGAAGCACGACGTCCGCACCTAGCCGAAGAGGATTCTGAAAGTACGGACTCATGAAGGTGTTGTCAAGGACTGTGATTATCTGATGCCTCGACGCGACCTCCGATATGGCCCTGATGTCGCAGATCTTCAAGAGCGGGTTGGTGGGGGACTCCAGCCAGATCATCTTCGTCCTCTTGCCTATCGCTCGATTGACGTTTCTCGCCTCCCTCGCATCGACATACGTGAAATCGAGTCCGAAGTTGGAGAGAGTCTGGCTGAAGAGCCGTCTTGTACCGCCGTAGAGGTCGTCGAAGGCTACGACGTGGTCTCCCTTTCTCAGTAGAGAGAGCACAAGGGTCGCCTCAGCTGCTAGCCCCGAGGCGAACGCTAGAGCGTGCTTCGATTCTTCGAGAGCGGCGAGCCGGAGCTCAAGTGCATCCCTGGTCGGGTTCGCTGTTCTTGAGTACTCGTACCCTCCCGTCGGCTTCTCGACCCCTCTTCGAGCGAAGGTCGTCGAGAGGTGAATGGGCACCACTACGTCGCCGTTACTTGCGAGGCCGGGCTCCTCCCCCACGTGGATGGCCTTGGTCGCGAACTTCATCGATCATCGCTTCGTCAGGTAATTTATCACGTCTATCGTCGTGATTATTCCGACCACTGCGTTCTTGTCGAGGACGATCGCTGCGTTCTTCTCCTTAAGAAGATTGAACGGGTCGAGTAGCAGCTCTTGCTTTCTCACAACTGGGAGGGGCTCGTCCATCACGTCCTCGATTCTCTGCCCCTTCGAGGCTTTCTTTGAGGTCAGCTTCTTCATGACACTCATCTCGTGGATGCTCCCCACCTGAACGCCATCCTTGATAACTGGAAGATGGGAGATACCGTGCTTCTTCATCAATTCAATCGCGGTCGAGAGCTTGTCCTCCGGCCTCACCGCGACCACCCCCCTTATCCTTCCCGACTTCGCCGTGAGGATGTCCTTGACTGCAATCCTCTTCTCCTCAGACTCGAGGTATCCGTACTCAGTCATCCAGTCGTCGGAGTAGACCCTGTTCAGGTAGTTTCTGCCGGTATCCGGGAGTATTACCACGATCGTCTTTCCTTCCGAATCCCTCGCGACTTTGAGGGCACCGAAGACGGCGGCCCCCGATGACCCCCCGGCCAACACCCCCTCCTCCCTTGCAAGCATCCTCGCCGTCAGGAAGGCGTCTCTATCGCTCACGGTAACGACCTCGTCCAAGACCTTAAGGTCGAGCGTCGAAGGCATGAAGTCCTCGCCGATACCCTCGATTCTGTAGCTGTGATATTCGCCGGCAGTCTTGTTGAACCAGTGGTGAAGCATGGAGCCTTCAGGGTCGACGCCCACCACCCTGATGCGCGGGTTCATCTCTCTGAGGTACTTTGCCGTTCCTGAAATCGTCCCCCCCGTCCCCATCCCCGCCACGAGGACGTCGATATTCCCGCCGGTCTGCTTCCAGATCTCGGGTCCCGTGGTTTGATAGTGAGCAGACGGGTTCGATGGGTTCGTGTACTGATTGGGCATGAAGGCGTTCGGGGTCTCTCTCACGATCCTCTCCGCGACCTTCACATAACTCGCCGGATGGTCGGGCGGAACATTCGACGGGGTGATGATCACTTTGGCGCCAAAGGCCTTCAGGAGATCTATCTTCTCGCTGCTCATCTTGTCGGGAACGGTGAAGATGATCTTGTAGCCTCTGACAAGGGCGGCGAGGGCGAGTCCCGCCCCCGTGTTTCCGGACGTAGGCTCGACGATGACGCAGCCAGGCTTGATCACGCCGCGTCTCTCCGCATCGCTAATCATCGAGAGTCCTACGCGGTCTTTCACACTGCCACCAGGGTTGAAGTATTCGAGCTTTGCGTAGACGGTCGAAGGGAGACCGTTCGTGATCCTGTTGAGCTTCACGAGGGGAGTCCACCCAATGAGCTCGAGGATGCTACCAGCGACTCGTCTCTCCATCGCCGTGGGTGCGTCGTGCTCGCGGCAAATAAATTGGTTGGAAAGAGTTAGGGGACCCTCTCAGCCCGAGGCAGCAACGACAGAGACACTCGTACCATTCTGACCGGTGATGGCGATGTACCTCCCCTGGACCCCAAGTGTCACGGTGAGCGGCTCAAAGACAGGGAACTCGATGTAGTCGTGGAGGCAGCAGACGCAGTTCAGGCCCCCTCCATAGCAGACGGTCTGGAGGCCAATCACCCTGGCGAGGCTCCAGTGGAGGGCGTCGTCGCTGAACTCCACGTATCGTGTGCAGCCAGCCGTGACATTACCAGAAGCGGTTCGAAGGCAGTTTGCCTCCTCTGAGGAGGGAGTGACCTGCACAGTGACCTTGCTCCATCCCGAGACGTTCGCGACCCAGATGAGGGGGGCCGGGCAGCCATCCAGACACCCATGGAGGGAGGGGGAGAGCTCCTCCGTCCGCGGGAGGTGGGACGCAATCGAGCTTAGCGCGAACGCAACTACCGGGACGAAGACGATGACGAGAATAATGACCAACCTTGCCCCGGATTTCACGCTAGGTTCCCTCTGTGAGCTTCTTACCTACCGGACCCTCCTTCGTTATCTCGTTTTCGTTTGTATCCCGAGGCGGACCTACTCGCTGGGAACTCTCGTGCCGACCTCGCAGAGGGGAACACTGTGAAGAATCCAAGGACTAGCTAATCGAATAGACATCTCCCGCGTAGATCGACACAACGCCCGGGCTGGAAGCCAGCACGACGTTGCCTTGGCCAAGCACGATTATCTTTCCCTTCAGGGGGAAGGTGAACTGGCCTATAGAAAGGGTCGCGGTACCAGAGTTAACTGGCGCGGTCGCCAGGACAGTCCCGAAGGGATCGACGATCTGAACAGCCGTCGCCGCAGCGGGGATGTTGTTGACGACGACACCCTCACCCGTCGTGGCATAGAAGTTGCTGAAGCTACCGTAGAGGACCTGACCGGAGTATGAGAGTTGAGTCTCCAAGAAGAATATGAATGGAGTGGTCATGTTCTGTTTGAGGGTAGTGCTACGGTAGACCAAATTGTGGTCGATGAAGACCTCGAGGTAGTTAGACCCGTTTGTGACGATGGTGCACTCTCTCGTGAGCGGTTGGTTGGCGGCTGGGTCGGTGTAGAGGACGGTTGTTTTTGTGGCCTGGGTCGCGTTTCCGGTCGCCTCTGCGACCTGCCACTGTGTTTGGGTGGTTGACGTGGTCTCACCGCAGAAGACGTAGTTTAGGTTCGCCCCCGCGTTTTGCACGTAGATACCAGCGTTGAAGAAGTCACTGGGGATGGTTCTGCTGGGGGCGGTGATGAGGGCGTGGAACAAGGTTGGAAACGGCGTGGCGCTGGCTTGGGTCGATGCGTAGAATCCAATCCACTTGCCTGGTGCTGATGCCTTGACACCGATGTGGAGTCCCTGGGCATCCTCGTTGTAGAAGAAAGGAATCCCGGCGGCCCTGGCGGAACCGTCGAACGTCCAGATTCCGGGGTTTGCAGTTAGTTGTTGCTGATTAGCGGTTTTATTTAGCGGATCGGATGCGACGCGACCGGATGTCACGAGCGCAACAGTTCCCACATTCGTGGTTGCGGATGCGGTGTTGGAAGGAGGGCTTGTGCCAACGGAGTTAATCGCAGACACACGATAAGTGAAAGACGCGCGAGGGGGCAATCCAACGTTTGAGTAGGTTGTTGCCGTACTCCCAGTGTGTGCCACCAGTGTACTCCAGGTAGTGCCGCCGTTGGTTGACCTTTCGATCATGTATCCTGTTATGGGGGAGCCGCCGTTATTTGGAGCAGTCCAGCTGAGGTTGATCTGGGAGGAGGAGGCTGCCGTTGCCGTGAGTCCTGTCGGAGGTGATGGAGCTACAGCGAGGGTCGTCGCGGAAGCGGTGTTAGAAGGCGAACTGGTTCCAGCGGAATTGACGCTGGATACCCTGTATGTGTAGGTTGTGCCGGGTGTTAGTCCTGTGTCCGAGTATGTGGTCGCTGTGCTACCGGAGTTCGATACGATTGTGGTCCAGGTAGTGCCGCCGTTGGTAGACCTCTCGATCTTGTACCCGGTGATGGCGGAGCCGCCGTTATCGGTGGGAGCGGTCCAGCTCAGGTCAATTTGAGAGGATGAGGCTACGGTCGCTGTGAGTCCAGTCGGAGGGGATGGAGCGACGGCGAGGGTCGTCGCGGAGGCGGTGCTGGAGGGAGAGCTGGTTCCTACGGAGTTGATGGCATAGACCCTGTAGGCGTATGTCGTGCTGTGTGTCAGCCCGGTGTCTGAGTATGAAGTCGAGGTGGTGCCGGTGTTTGCGACCACGATGCTCCACGTAGAGCCGCCGTTGGTAGACCTTTCGATCCTGTATCCTGCGATGACAGATCCACCATTGTCAATGGGAGCAGTCCAGCTCAGGTTGATCTGCGAAGAGGTGGCTGCAGTCGCCGTGAGCCCTGTCGGAGGGGATGGAACAACGGCGAGGGTCGTCGCTGACGCGGTGCTGGAGGGGGAACTCGTGCCTATGGAGTTGATGGCAGACACTCGGTAGGTGTAGGCTGTGGCGTGTGTCAGTCCTGTGTCCGAATACGTAGTCGCTGTGCTACCGGTGTTTGCGACCAGTGCACTCCACGTAGTACCGCCGTTGGTTGACCTCTCGATCTTGTACCCCGTGATTGCGGAGCCGCCGTTGTCGGTGGGAGCGGTCCAAGTCAGATCAATCTGAGACGAGGAGGGTGCTGTCGCTGCGAGTCCAGTCGGAGGCGATGGAGCGACAGCGAGGGTCGTCGCGGAGGCGGTGTTTGACGGTGAGTTCGTTCCAACGGAGTTGATGGCATAAACTCTGTACGCATAGGTCGTGCTGCGCGTCAGCCCGGTGTCGGAGTATGAGGTGGCAGTGCTGCCGGTGTTCGCCACCAGTGTGGTCCAGGTAGTACCGCCGTCGGTTGACCTCTCGACCTTGTACCCGGAGATGGCGG
>VBPP01000100.1 GCA_005877365.1 Nitrososphaerota archaeon | reverse complement strand
CGAAGGCCTCATCCGGGCTCCTGTAGACGTGGCCGGACTTCGATTTATTCCAAGAATTGATGAGGAGAGTGTAGGGCCCTATGATTGGTGCCTTGACCTTCTTGCTCGTATGTTTCAGGGCGAACTTTACCTCGTCCACCGCTAGAGGCCTCGACCTTCTGACCTTCTCCACGATTACGGGGTTGCTGATAATATCGATGGGGAGGTTCATCTCGCCGACGAACTTCTCAGCATCGCGATTCATGAGTTCCTTGACTGGGATGAGCTTGAAGGAAGGCAGCCTCTCGGCGACGAAGGCGAGAAAGCTGAACCGCCTCTGCTCCCCATCCGAGAGCTCGTCGACCCCAGTGAGCTCCTGCTCCCTGATCGCGAGTTTCACGGCATCGTCGTAAGACTCTTTCAGCTCGCCTTCACTGAGCTCCTTCCTCTCATGCCTCTGGATGGCGTCGATAAGCCATCGAGGGCGTGGTAGACTCCCGACGACGGAGGTCGGGAAGAGCCCCTGCTTGCTCACACTCATCGAGTAGGTGGTTTGGATAAAAAGGATTTGACGGGTCTTCCGTAGCGATTTGCCTTCCTTCACAAACACTGATAAACAGCATGGGGGAAGGTAGATGAGTTGGCTCGCAAATCGGCCCGTAAATCGGCTCTTAAATCGAAGAAGACCACAAAGCGGGGCGGGAAGGCGAAACCATCACCCTCTAAGCTCAGTCCAATCCCTCCGGGCTTCCGGACCGTGACGCCTTACCTAGCGATTGAGGGGGCCGCTCAGGCTATAGAATTCTACAAGAAAGCCTTCGGCGCGAAGGAACTTTCGAAGCAGGCCACCCCCGACGGCAAGATCATGAACGCCAGTGTAAAGATCGGCGACTCCATTGTGCTGATGTCCGACGTCTTTCCGGGCTCTGACGCAAAATCTCCCAACACATTGGGGGGGAGCCCAGTCACTCTCCACATCTACGTCAAGGATGCCGATAGGTTGTGGCAGACCGCGCTGTCCGCAGGAGCGAGGGTCATCCTGCCTCTCGACAACCAGTTCTGGGGGGAGCGTTACGGGCAGCTCGCAGACCCATTCGGGCACCGCTGGTCAATCTCGATGCAGGTGAAGATGAGCCGCGAGGAGATGGATGCCAAGCAAAAGGAGGCGATGGCGGTGTTCGCCCAGAGTGAGCATCCTAGCTACGCGGAGCAGCCCAGCCAGGTCTAGCCTACTACCGCGGGTGCTTACCTTCCTTCATGTGGGAGTGCCACTCCAATTCTTCGCGAGTTGGTCTTAGCTTGAAACCAGACGTATAGAGGAAGGTTCTCGCCGACGATTCACCCAGATGCTTGAACCTGGATTGCAGGTCTTCTGTCAGTCGCCGCTCGTCTCCCTTGAACGACTTGAGGTAATCGCCGAAGGAGCCGAACTCGTCTTTCAATCTCAAGGATTCCCTTGCGTTCTCGATGACCGACCGTATCTTCCTCTCGTTTCGAACAATCCCTGTGTCGCCCATGAGCGCCTTGACCTCCTTCTCGCCGAAGCTCGAGACCCTCTTTGCGGAGAATTGGTCGAAGGCCTTCCTGAAGTTGGGCCACTTGTTTTCAATCATTCTGCAATTTAGCCCTGCCTGGAAGATAGCCTTGGTCATCCGCTCGAAGTAGCCGTCGTCGTCCTCCGGCGGCTCGGCCTTCCAACCCTGGGGCACGACCAACGGGGGCGTGGGAGCCTCTTAAGCTTGACGCAGATTCGCAGAAATCGAGACCACTGGCGAGGTCTCCGGTATGGAAGACCCTCCTAACGGAGAGCTGTAGAGCTATCTCAACTGCCTCATTACCGAAAGCGGCAGACGTCTGTGCCTCTCGCAGAAGTACTGAATGATGCACTCACCAGTCTGTGGGTCGACTAGAGACTGGCAGCCGCATCCGTAGCATTCCATATCGCCGAAGATGTCGACCGCGTTTTGAGACCGTGCACCGTTGGTGCGTTCCCACTTGATCAGGAGGGGGTCGCCTTTCTTCTTCTTCGAGGCGGGGCGCATGGTCTTGAGAGTCAGAACTGTGTACTTGTCAGTTCTTTCCGTTCGCCCAAAGCCCTCGCCATTTTCTCGGGATTCCGACTCGGGTCATCGGGTCGGTTTGACGTGGCGGGGGAGCGCTTCACTCCCGTCGGGCACTGGCGATCGGACTCCTCGGAGAACGCGCTCCGGGATTCCTCGGCTTACTATTCGCTGCCTTCACAAGCTCGGTAGCTGGGTCCAAAAATCAACAATTATTTAGGAAAAATGTCCCCGAACCTGTGAGACGTCTGGAATTCCAGACCGGGGCTCCTGTTCAAAACTGCAGGTTCAAGACTCCTCCGGCCTAAGAGGAAGGCATGAGTACGAAAAAGAACATCATACTATCCGGCGCCGCAGCGCTGGTAGTAGCAGCCTCAATCCTAGCAGTCGCCATCTTCTCGGGCGTTTCATTGCTACCGAATGCCAACACCACCACCAACACCACTACAAGCAGCAGGGCACCGGGGACTCTGTCAGTCCTGCTGACGGACCCACCCCATGTACCCCTCGGAGTAACCAAAGTCTACATAGCCTACAGCAACCTGGCGGTCCACGTCTCTGAGGCAGGGAATCAGAGCGGATGGACTTTGCTAAAGTCAGGTGGCTCCATCGAGCTCCTCAGCACAGTCGACGTCAGCCAGACGATCTCCTCCGTGAAGATCGCGGCCGGCGAGTACAACCTCCTCAGGTTCAACATCTCCTCGGCCCAGGTCACATATAACGGAAAGAACTACACCGCGTTCGTCCCCAGAAGTGCCCTGATAGTGCCGATTGTCGGTGGCATCGAGGTGAACGCCTCCAAACCAAGCGCGACCATCATCAACATACAACCCACTGTCTACAACATCGGAAGCGCGTCCAACCCGGAGTTCATGATCAGGCACTGGGCGAAAGCCTTCCCTGTTCCCTCCAGCCAGGTAACAGAAGAGGAGGAGCAGGAGGGCCATAGGCTCAGCCTGATTGGCAAGGCCTGGTGGACAGACGTACTGGAGCGGTTCACCTCAAACGCAGTGATTACATCAGCAAATCTCACACCCACCTCGCTCAGCCTGACCGTCAAGGACACGGGAAGCCAGTCGACCAAGCTAAGGTTGGTCGTGGTGTCGCCTCTCGCGACACCCTTGATGGCCGCGGAGCATGACCGTCCCCCAGCAGTTCTCTTCGGGTCGGCGATCTTCATCGTCCTCCCGAACGCAACCCTCCTTCCAATCCAGAAGTACATCCTGGCGGCTCATCAGCAGGGAGTGGGAGCTGAGGACGTCGTGACAGCACTCGCCAGCGGGGGGTACAACCTCACTGCCGGAGCATCCGCGACGCTCAGCTACAAGGGGACCATAACACTCGGGTTCAACCTCCACATCGTTCAGCCGCTCCAAGGGGGCCAGTCGATCGTGCCGGGGCAGCAATACCTGGTGTCTGTGCTAGGAGATGAAGCATTAGCTAGCCAAGTCGTGGTGGCCGGACAGTAGGCCACCTCCCTCTGTTTTTCCATCTCTCTTTCATAACGTCG
>VBPP01000099.1 GCA_005877365.1 Nitrososphaerota archaeon | reverse complement strand
AGGAATTCCGATTTTGGCCCTAGACCCGCTTCTACTTACGACCTCAATCGCTATACTCGGTGTTCTCTCGGCGGTTGGGCTGGTCTACAGGGTCCGGAGACGACCGACCGGGAACGAGAAGATGGTCAGCATCTGGCGGGCGATCATCGAGGGTTCGAACGCCTATCTGAAGCGCCAGTTCACGACGATAGCCGTCATCGCGATCCTCCTCGCCCTCATCATCGTCGGGGCCTTCAGCCTAACCGCCGGTGTCGGGTACGGCGTCGAGATCAGCCTTAGCTTCCTTCTCGGGGTGGCCTTCTCCCTGACCGCCGCCTACATCGCGATGTTCTCCGCCACCAACGCGAACGTCAGGTGTACCGCGGCTGCTGCGAAATCGACCTACGAGGCATTGAAGGTGGCAACACTCGGGGGAAGCGCCCTAGGGCTGGCAGTCATCAGCATGAGTCTGCTCGGCCTTTCCCTCCTCTATGCCGCCTTCAGGGACCCCGGCGTCTTGGCCGGCTTCGGGTTCGGCGCCTCTCTCGCCGCCTTGTTCGCTCAGCTCGGTGGAGGAATCTTCACAAAGTCGGCCGATGTGGGAGCGGACCTCGTCGGGAAGGTCGAGGAGAACATCCCGGAGGACGACCCGAGGAATCCCGCGGTGATAGCCGACAACGTCGGTGACAACGTCGGCGACGAGGCCGGGAGAGGGGCGGACCTCTTCGAGTCCCTGACGGCCGAGAACCTCGGAGGGATGATAATCGGACTAATCGTCTCGATTATCCTCTTCTCGACGATTAACGTCTACTACGTTACAATGCCACTGATCGTAAGGTCTCTGGGAATCCTGGCAACCTTCGTGGGGCTCGGCGTTGCCCTCTACGAGAAGAAGTTCAAGAATCCGATGAAGCCTCTTCGCGACGGGCTCTTCGCTTCCACCATCGTCGCAGCCGTACTAATGTTTGTGGCTACATGGTTCATCTTCGGTCCCGAGGGAGCTACGACAAACGGGAACGCCGCAGCGGCGATGGCCCTCTACGGCTGCATGCTTTCCGGACTCGTTGCCGGGCTCTTAATCGTCATCTACACGGAGGTCTACACGGGCTCGGCGGCGAGGCCGGTAATCCAGATCGCGAAGAGGTCCCAATCCGGGCCGGCGTTGAACGTGATCTCCGGGACCGCTGTCGGGATGCAGTCGACGGGGCTTCCGATCGTGACTGTGGCGGCGACCCTCCTGGTCTCTTTCATCCTCGGTCAGTCCTGGGCCTCTCTCTCTGGATTGAGCGGAGTCTCGGGAGGAACCTTCCTTGGAGGCGTCTACGGGACGACGATGGCCGCGATGGGGATGCTCTCGGTGGCTGGTCTTGTCCTTACGATGGATGGAGTCGGTCCGATAGTTGATAATGCCGGCGGCATCGCTGAGATGTCTGGAGCCCCCCCGGAGGTCAGGGATAGGCTTGACCCGCTCGATGCGCTCGGCAATACGACGAAGGCGTTGACGAAGGGTTACGCGATGGGGTCGGCAGCCCTTGCGTCGTTGCTCCTCTTCCAAGCGTTCGTGCTGGAGGTGGCCAGATACCAGGCCAAGCTCTTCGACCTTACAGCGATAACAGCGGGGCAGGCTTCGGCCCTCGCGGATAAGCTCAGCTCGCTCGGGAATCAACTCGCCTTGAACCACCCCTCTGTCGTGATAGGCGCACTCGTTGGGGCGATGCTTCCCTTTGTCTTCTCTGGAACAGCGATAAGTGCGGTCGGGAACGGCGCGTACAAGATGGTTGAAGAAGTGAGGAGACAGTTCAGGGAAATCCCCGGGCTCAGAGAGGGAACGGGGAAGCCGGACTACGCGATCGCGGTGGACATCTCCACTAAGGCCGCCTTAAGACTCATGGTCGCACCCGGGCTGATAGCCGTCGTGACCCCTCTCGCCATCGGGATCATCCTCGGTTGGACGGCTGTCGGCGCGCTGGTAATCGGTGCCACCGTTTCCGCAATCCCCCTCGCGATCATGATGATGTGGGGAGGCGCCGCCCTGGACAACGCGAAGAAGTATGTCGAGGGAGGGGAGCTCGGAGGGAAGGGGACGGCCACCCACGCTGCGACTGTCGTGGGGGACACCGTGGGAGACCCGTGGAAGGATACAGCGGGACCGTCGCTTCACATTTTGATCAAGCTTCTGAACACGATCTCACTAGTCTTCATCCCGTTATTCTTGGTTGCTCTAATAGCGATCTAATGTATCTCATTTCTTTATGCGAGAGGTGAGGGTGGGATACTCGCTCGCATCGATTCTTTCTGTATCGATGCGTGATTCGAACCCACGTGAATGCGCTTGCTGTCGAAGACTGCAGGCGCACGCGTAACCGCTCCGCCACCTCACCGCAACTCGCGGATTTCGCTCGACTAAATATGCATTGGGTCTCGATGAATATTTTCGCTAACCTCCGATAACACTTATAACGACTGTGGAGGTCGCCGCTGTGAGTTCATGTTATACGGGCTGGCATCCGCAGCGCCAACGACTGCCACGTGGCAGTCGCTCTTCAACCTGTATGTCGAACTCGGAACTGTCGCCGGTGTCGTCGTCATTGCCTGGCTGCTGTACTACTTGGTGAAGTACAGGGCGAGGAGTTCGATGGCGGCCAAGGTTGAAGCGAAGGAGGAGACTTGGAAGGGGGCGGTGGCCACCCTGGCTGTCACGGGGACTGTCCTCTTCATCGTGCAGTTTCAGACCTTCGCCTCCTTCGGGTTGATAGTGCCTCCTCCTCAGGCGCTTACCAGCGGGCTCCACATCAGCGTGGTCGGACGACAATGGTCGTGGACGTTCATATATCCTAACGGATATTCCTCGGGGAACTTGACCGTACCTGCGGGGCAGGACGTTGTTCTTAACGTCACCTCGAGGGATGTTACCCACAGTATTTTCATTCCGAGCCTCGCCGTGGGAATCGACGCGACGCCGGGAAGGAACAACGTCATATGGTTCAACCAGCCTCAGACGGGTACCTTCGTTATCAGATGTAGAGAGCTCTGCGGCATCGGTCACGCCGGGATGTTCACTAAGCTCGTCGTCCTCACTCCTTCGGCCTATCAGTCCTGGTACTCTAAGCTGGGAGTCGCGAAGGCATGAACGCCTGGCTGAAGCGCTGGCTCTTCACGACGTACCACAAGGACGTAGGCATCCTCTACTTTGTGACCTCACTTTACTTCGGCTTCATCGGCGCCATCCTCGCGATGCTGATGAGGGGGCAACTCGCAGTCCCCGGCAATGGCCTGCTTACCGATCTGGCATACAACCAAGCGGTCACGATGCATGGCCTCATCATGATTCTCTGGTTCCTCTCCCCTCTCGGGATCGCTTTTGCGAACTACTTCGTCCCGCTCCAGATAGGCGCGAAGGACCTCGCCTTCCCACGCCTTAACGCCCTGAGCTACTGGATGTATCTCTTCGGCGGCCTACTGGCGGCGCTAGGATTCTTCCTGCCGGGTGGGAACGCGAACGGGGGTTGGACGACCTACGCCCCCCTGGCAGACCCAGCTTACAGCCCGGGACCAGGGGTGACCGTCGCGTTCCTCGGCCTCGCCCTGTTGATAACATCCGTGACCCTCGGAAGCGTGAACTTCATCGTGATGATACTCTACATGCGCGCGCCCGGCATGACTATGAGGAAGATGCCGATCTTCAGCTGGTTCATCTTCTTCACGATGATACAGATGCTCTTCGCGTTCCCTACGCTGCTCGCCGGGCTGATCATGCTCTCGGCCGACCGGCTCCTGGGGAC